>JBHADP010000060.1:0-21799 GCA_041855125.1 Neisseria sp.
GAGCGATAACATAACCGAATGCGGTGTCGCCAGTTGCCCCTAGTTTGGTACGCATATCTTCGTAGAAGGATAAATCCAGATAGATTTTGCGGTCAGCAGGGCAGTAGAAAGGTCCCATGGCAGCCTGACCCGTGCCACAAGTGGTATGTGTGCCGCCTGTGTATAACACCATGGTGGTGGGAGTGTAGGTGGCACCGTGTTTGGCAAAATATTCGCGCCAAGTGGCTTCGGTATCGGCTAAAACCACGCCAGCTAATTCGCGTAGTTGGCTTTCTTGTTGAGTATTGAGGGTGGATGGTTGGGTCGCGGTTGTGCCGATGCTAGGTGTACCGACCAAACCTGATAAATCTACGCCATAGTAAGCGCCAATGAGCAGAATGATGATGCCTACAATGCCTGTGGTTTTGCCGCCTGTGGAACGGCTGCTTTGTCCGCGGCGGTCTTCGATATTGGAACTTTGGTTTCGTCCTTGCCAACGCATAATGAGTTTCTCTTGGTTGAATGCGATAAAATATAGATTATAAAGTGTGCAATCTGAAATCGCGCTTGTTTTGTGATAAATGGCAGCAGAATCAATCCCACTGACGTTTCATTTTGTCTAATTGGCGGCGGTCGCGTTTGGTGGGGCGACCATCGGGATAAGCTGCGGAAATGCGGCTGGCTTGGTCGAGGAGTTTTTGTTGTTCACGTTGGGCGGCTACGGTGCTGTTTTCTTGATACAGTAAACGCGCTTCGGGGGCAGGGCGGCGTTGGTGATTGAGTGCTAATACGGTAACTTCATAAGGCAATGAGTTCAGCGTTAGGTGAATCACATCGCCTGCGCTGATGTTTTTGCTGTTTTTAACTTTGGCTTGATTCACCAACACGCGCCCTAATTCGATATGGCGTTGCGCTAAGGCACGGGTTTTAAAAAAACGGGCTGCCCAAAGCCATTTGTCTAAACGCATGGAGAGGGTGTCTGCTTGATGGGGCATGATGTTTCCTTATCGGCTTTGCCATAATGGGAAATGGCAAAGCCTGAATGATTTAGTGTAATTCACGCAAATCGCGCCAGCCGTCATTGGTTTGTACTAAAGTGGTGGTGTCGTTGCGAGGTTGTTGTAACACCTGCCAAGGTTCACCGCCAGCTTTAATCAATTTGGCTGCCCAGCGTTCGGGTTTTAATTCAACTTGGTAAGAAACTTTGGAAATGGTAACGCCATCGGTAGCCGTAGGCGTGGTAAACCAATTCACTTTTTTCACTTTTTGTGCGCCTATGCAAAATAAAGGACCATGTGGGCTGGCTTTGACTTGTTGTTCACCTTTAGCGGTTAAGGTGTATTCTGTTACCGGTACAGTATCTTTTGCAGCAGATGCAGTTTTATCTTTATCTTGTGCTTTTTTCGCTTTTTCTTTTTGATAAAAACCTTCGTCTATCAAAATATCCATCTGTTCTTGTGCCACTTGATTGATGCGTTTATTTTCTTGATTACGGCTGGCGATGCGGATTAAAGGTTCTCCCAACACATTATGTACTCGCGCAAATTGCCCATCAGGTAGTTGCACATCTAAACTCAAAGGCAAGCAAACCCCTTTGGTTTGATTAAAACGCTCAATGCTTTTTTTAAATACAGCCTCATTGGCTTGATTCTTATCGCCACAGCCCGCTAATGTGAACAAGGCAGCCGTTGCCACCCAAACAGCAGTTTTTTTCATGATTTCTCCAAAACACAAAGACATTAATACCTTGCCATTCTAACATAATTTCCAACTGCCCATTTTACTGCTATGGCGTGGCAATCACGTTTTTTATAGTGAGAAAACACCAGTTTTTGATACAATAAATCCCTTTCATGATTTTCGTTTAACCAAAATGATTCAACTTTATGGCATTCCCAACTGCGACACCGTTAAAAAAGCGCGCACATGGCTACAAGAACAATCAATCCAATTTGAATTTATTGATTTTAAAAAACAAGCGCCCACAGCCGAATTAATCACCAGCTGGCTACAAACCATTCCTTTAGAAACCTTGCTGAATAAACGCGGCACCACATGGCGTAAATTAAGCGAGGAACAACAAGCCCAAGCCGCCAGCCTAGAAGGTGCGATTGCCCTGATGGTGGCACAGCCGAGCATCATCAAACGTCCCATCTTAAGTATGAACCAACAACACTACGCAGGTTTCCAAGCCGAACTTTATTCAACCCTTTTTACTGCCCAATAAGATTCCCTATGACCACACAAACCATTTTTATTTCCGACTTACACCTATCGGAAGATACCCCCGCCCTCAATCAACTGTTTTTCCAAGCCCTCCATAACTGGCAAGGCAAAATCAATGCCTTATATATCTTGGGCGACTTCTTTGATGTTTGGGTGGGCGATGATGATGATAGCCCCTTTATCCAAAGCATTATCCAAGCCTTAAAACAATTTACTGCCACCACCCCCGTTTACCTCATGCACGGCAACCGCGATTTCCTATTAGGACAACAATTTGCCCAAGCCGCAGGCATTACCTTATTACCCGAACAACAACTGATACAGCTATACGGCAAACCCTATTTATTGCTGCATGGCGATGAATTGTGTACTGATGATTTGGCTTACCAACAATTCCGCTTACAATCGCGTAATCCCTTATGGCAAGGTGCTGTTTTAATGAAACCCTTGGCAGAACGCAAATTATTAGCAGGGCAAATCCGCATGATGAGCGAAACCAAAAAAAATGCCGAAGGCTTAAGCCAAATCTCCGATGCCACCGAAACAGGCATACAAACCGCTTTAATGGCAGCATTTAACCAAATTGGCGCAATGCCCACCTTAATTCACGGGCATACCCACAGACCTAATGTGCATGAACATACCGTTAACAACATCCTGACCAAGCGTTATGTTTTACAAGATTGGGAAGGCGAGCAGGGTGGTTATTTAGCCATTGATTCAGATAATCATATTCAGACATTTAGTCTGTAAAAATAGAGAAAAACGGCATATCCATACAGATATGCCGTTTTATTTCACAACGCTTAAGGTTTGTCATTTGGCAGTGGTTTGTATTAGTCCTCTTGCGCCGCTGATTGCAGATAGTTAGCCAAGCCTACGCTGGCAACCAATTCCTGTTGAGTTTCCAACCAATCAATATGTTCCTCATTAATGTCTTTTTGCTTTTCCAATAATTGACGAGAAACATAATCTTGTTGGTCTTCACATACTTTAATCGCTTCAATCAATGCAGCGTGTTTTTCTTGCTCTTTAGTTAAATCGCAACTAATTGCTTCTTCCACGCTTTCACCAATCAACAATTTACCTAATTCTTGCAGATTGGGCAAACCTTCTAGCAACAAAATACGCTCAATCAAATCATCAGCCGATTTCATTTCACGAATAGACTGCTTGTAGAAATGCTCGCCTAATTCTTCAAAACCCCAGTTTTTCAAAATACGGGCATGTAAAAAATATTGATTGATGGTAACCAAAAGCAAGCCTAAATTTTTATTCAGCTCGCGAATAACCAATTTATCGCCTTGCATGATACATTTCCTTATAGCTGACTTTGCAGATAGTTTTGAATACCTACCAACTCAATCAAACGCAATTGTTGTTCCAACCAATGCGCGTGGTCTTCTTCCGTGTCTTTTAATTGGTTTACCAAGATTTCACGGGTAACATAATCTTGTTGCTCTTCGCACAATTTAATGCCTTTTTTCAAAGCAGCGCGCACTTCCAATTCAGTATTCAAATCGGCTTGCAACATTGAAACCACATCAGTACCCACATTAATCGCAGCAGGCACCATATTAGGCACACCACCCAACATCAAAATACGGCGGATATAAGCCTCAGCATGAGCGGTTTCATCTTCCATTTCATGACCAATACGGTCAAACAACTTATTGTAGCCCCATTCAGCATACATACGAGAGTGGATAAAATATTGGTCGCGAGCAGCCAATTCACCAGCCAATAATTCATTCATATAATCAATAACTGCTTTATCGCCTTGCATGATTTTTTCCTTTATGAAAAGAGTGGAAACACCGCAATGAGGTGTTGCTAAAACATAATATTATTGTAGCACTAAATTTTAAGAATGCAATTTTTCCATTTAAAATACAAACAATTATCAAAAAAAACAATCATCAAAAAACACCGCTTCAAAAAGCAAATTTTTGTTTCGATTGAAATTTTAACGAATACGATATTGATAAACTGTTGCAATTAAAATTAAACTTTACATAGTTTAACTTTAATTCTTGTAACGGATTGATTACACAATAGATTACATTTTTTGCTAAAAAAGATGCTATAATATTCAGTTTTCCAAATGATTTAATTAAGGCTATTCTCGCCATGAAACCAATTCGCAATATTGCCATTATCGCTCACGTTGACCACGGTAAAACCACCTTGGTTGACCAATTACTGCGCCAATCAGGCACATTCCGCGCCAATCAACAAGTTGATGAGCGTGTGATGGACAGCAACGACTTAGAAAAAGAACGCGGCATCACCATTCTTGCCAAAAACACCGCGATTGATTATGAAGGCTATCATATTAATATTGTCGATACCCCAGGACACGCCGACTTTGGTGGCGAAGTGGAACGGGTATTGGGCATGGTGGATTGTGTGGTGTTGTTGGTTGATGCCCAAGAAGGTCCGATGCCACAAACCCGCTTTGTAACCAAAAAAGCCTTGGCATTGGGTTTGCGCCCGATTGTGGTGATTAATAAGATTGACAAACCTTCCGCTCGCCCAAGTTGGGTCATTGACCAAACATTTGAATTGTTTGATAAATTGGGTGCATCTGATGAACAATTAGATTTCCCGATTGTGTATGCTTCGGGTTTGAGCGGTTTTGCAAAGTTAGATGAAAACGATGAGAGCAGCGATATGCGTCCATTGTTTGACACTATTTTAAAACACACGCCTCCGCCTTCTGGTAATGCGGATGAAACCTTGCAGCTGCAAATCTCTCAATTAGACTATGATAATTACACAGGTCGCTTGGGCATTGGTCGCATCTTGAATGGTCGTATCAAGCCAGGTCAAGTGGTGGCAGTGATGAATCATGAACAACAAGTGGCACAAGGTCGCATCAATCAATTATTAGGCTTTAAAGGCTTGGAACGTGTGCCTTTGGAAGAAGCCGAAGCAGGCGATATTGTGATTATTTCAGGTTTGGAAGACATCGGTATTGGTGTAACCATTTCGGATAAGGATAATCCTAAAGGCTTGCCGATGTTGAGCGTTGATGAACCGACGCTGACGATGGACTTTATGGTCAATACGTCGCCTTTAGCAGGTACAGAAGGTAAATTTGTAACTTCGCGCCAAATTCGCGACCGTTTGCAAAAAGAATTGCTAACCAATGTGGCATTGCGTGTGGAAGATACAGCCGATGCAGATGTGTTCCGTGTATCGGGTCGCGGTGAATTGCATTTAACCATTTTATTGGAAAACATGCGCCGTGAGGGCTATGAATTGGCAGTGGGTAAACCGCGTGTGGTGTATCGTGAAATCAATGGCGAAAAATGTGAGCCGTATGAAAATTTAACGGTTGATGTGCCTGATGACAATCAGGGCGCGGTGATGGAAGAATTGGGTCGCCGCCGTGGTGAATTAACCAATATGGAAAGCGATGGTCAAGGGCGTACACGTTTGGAATATCATATTCCAGCGCGCGGTTTGATTGGCTTTCAAGGTGAGTTTATGACTTTAACGCGCGGTGTGGGTTTGATGAGCCATGTGTTTGATGACTATGCACCTATGAAACCTGATATGCCGGGTCGTCATAATGGTGTTTTGGTGTCGCAAGAGCAGGGTGAAGCGGTTGCCTATGCGTTGTGGAATTTGGAAGACCGTGGTCGGATGTTTGTTTCCCCTGGTGAGAAGCTTTATGAGGGCATGATTATTGGTATTCATAGCCGTGATAATGATTTGGTGGTGAATCCTTTGAAAGGTAAAAAGCTGACCAATATTCGCGCCAGTGGTACCGATGAAGCCGTTCGTTTAACCACGCCCATTAAGCTGACTTTGGAAAGTGCGGTGGAATTTATTGATGATGATGAATTGGTGGAAATTACGCCTAAATCGATTCGTTTGCGTAAACGTTATTTGAGCGAGCAAGAGCGCCGTCGTCATTTTAAGAAAGACTGATGTGAATGTGTGAGCAAAGCGGTTATTCGGTGAGGGAATAACCGCTTTTTTTTTAACGCACGGTGTCGAGGTTTTTAGGGTCGTTGATAAATGCCCACATGGCTTCATCGTTTTTAAACAGGGATTTGCGAATCACATAGGTGAGGGGATGACGTATGTGGGTATCGGCTGGGCGTTGTACCACACGCATTCCGCTTTGATGGGCAGCGATTTCGAGGATTTTGGTTGCAAATTTGGGCTGGTGTAGGCGTGGAATGATGAGGGGATGGCGTTCAATATAAGCGTTTAAGTCGCGACAACTGTCTTCAAAGGTGTTGCCTTTTTTGTCGATGAAAACGATGATAAAGGGCATGCTGCGTAGGTAGTTCATAGTTTAGTTCTCGATGCGAATGGCGCGTGGTAGTTGTATGGTGGCACTTAGGGGGAGATGGTCGGATAGGTGTAGCCAAGGTGCTTGGTTGTGGATTTGGGCATCAATGATTTCGAGATTGCGGATATAGATGCGGTCTAGGCTCAACATGGGTAAACGGGCAGGGAAGGTTTTAGGCAGATAGCCATATTGTTCGAGAAAGACTTCTTGTAAACCTAAGGCTTGTCCAATGTTAAGGCAAGACTTGCGCCGCCAATCATTGAAATCGCCTGCCAAAATCAGGGGGCTACGCGGATTAACATAGGTGGTGATGTATTCAAAGATGGCAGTGTATTGTTTGACACGGTCGGTTTCGCGCAAGTTGAGATGGGCGCATAAACACACAATGGGCAAGGGCCAGTTTTCAGGTTGAATTTCGCAATGTAAGACACCGCGTTTTTCTAAACGGTTGACGGTAATATTGAGGTTGTTTTGGGTGATGATGGGCAGGCGGCTGAGAATGGCATTGCCATGATGTTTTTGTTTGAAGGTAGCGTTTTGCCCATAGCTGCTGTTGAAATCAAGATAATTGCTGAGAATGTCGTGATGGGGGGCATGGGGGAAGTCGGGGAGTTTGAGTTGGCGCAATAGGTTTAAGCCTTGTACTTCTTGTAGAAACAGGATATCGGGGCGTAAGTTTTCAAAGGCTTCTGCCATGCTATTGACTTGCACTTTGCGATTAAGTGGCGACATGCCTTTGTGCATATTGTAGGTGGTAATGGTAATGGGTGTGGGGCGATGTGGCATGGTGTTTAGGAATGGTGGGGCAGTTGTAAAATGGCTTCGCGGTTAGAGGGGGAAAATACTAAATCTGCTGCTTGTTGTAAAGGCAACCATTGATATGCGGTATGTTCGTTAGGGGCAAGTTGGATGTGGCTCTGGCGTTCGATACAGGCGGAAAAGGTGTGTTCGGTGTTATGGGTAACGCCTGCGGGGTAACGGTGTCGCCAATGCGGATAGATTTCATACACGATGCTGTGTTGCCAATCGTGTAATTGGTGGGGCAGCAGTTGAATGCCTGTTTCTTCGGCTACTTCGCGTAAGGCGGTTTGACGCAAATCTTCTTGACCTTCTACGCTGCCTGTTACTGATTGCCAAAAATCGGGTTTATCAGCGCGCTCCAATAATAGAATATTGTGTTGTGTGTCGTGTAAGATGACTAACACGGAAATGGGTTGTTTTAAGGGTTTAGAAGTCATTCATCGGCTCCTGCTTCTTCTGATGAACGGGTGTTACGTTGCGCTTGTTGTGCGGCTTGTTGAATGGCTGCTGTATTGCTTGTGCTTTCTTCATTTAAGATACGCACTTCACGCTGGGGGTAGGGAAAATCAATGCCTTCTTCTTTAAAGCGTTGCCAAATATCCAATAAAATGGCAGAAAATAAACCTAAAAAACCATTTTCAGGGTCTTTTACCCAAAAGCCCAAGCGTAAATCAATGCCACTTTCATTAAAGCCAATTAAAAACGCGCTGGGTTGCGGATTCTTATCGACTCGTTCTTGTCGTTTGGCGGCTTCTACCATAATTTCTAAGGCGCGTGCGATGTCTGAATCATAAGCAATTTGAATATTCAAACTCTGCCACAATGCTTTACCCGTATAAGATTCATTAATCACCGTGTTGGTAATAAACGTTTCATTGGGAATCAAGGCTTCCATGCCAGAAGAACTGCGTAACACCACAAAACGCGATGTGATTTTAGTAACATAGCCCGTAAAATTATTCACCGTTAAACGGTCGCCGGGACGAATAGAGCGGTCGCCCAAAATCAAAAAGCCTGAAATATAGTTGCTGGCAATTTTTTGCAAACCAAAACCAATGCCCACGCCCAACGCCCCACTGAACACGGATAACACCGTCAAATCAATGCCCACCAAGGGCAAACCAATCAACACCGAGAGCGCAATCATCACAATACGCACAATATTAGACAACATAATGCGTAAACTGGGGTCGAGCGAATTCGATTCATCTAATAAGCGCGTTTGAATAAACTTCGCCAACCACATGGCAAACATCAAAATAATGCCTAACCACAATAGCCCTGTTACAATCGTCCACAGATTTAATTTGCTTGAACCAATGGTAAAACTCAGACCCTGCATCCATTCCACAATCAAATCATCAATGCCCGATAGTCGAATCAAAAACACCGCCCATAATGCGCCTGATAGAGTACGTTCCAACCAATCCGTAAATTTATGACTGGGCAAAGCAGCATGAACGATTGCCAATGCCACCCGAATAATAATCATCCAATGCGCGGCAAGCACCAATAAACGTAGCCACACCGCCGATAATTCAAATAAACCCCAAATAAACAAACTGATTACTGCACTGACCAACATCAACACCGGCCATAAAATACGGCGACCAATGTGCCTTAACCAAGCCCAACGCAGCGTTTCAGGTTTCAATAACTGCCGTTTGAATAAAAAGTCTGCCAACCAATACGACAACAGCATCAAACCCAAAGCCAAGCCTGCTTCCACCCAGCCAATAGGTTGATTAAAACTGCGCTCCAATAATTGCGCGGTAAATTCCTTAGGGGCAAGTAAATTCGTAAAAAAATCGCCTAAACCAAATGGCAAGAGAGAAGCCGCAGAATCAGACATACCAACACAGTATCCAAAACACCAAAAAACAGATTATAGCGGAAAACCGCCACACTTATACGCACTTGCATAATCCCATCGTGCATACTATAATCACACGTTTTGCAACCTTGCTTTCCGCTTTTCGCATGGCAGAAAGCTGTTTTAAACCATAAGGAAGATAAGATGCGTCATTATGAGATCGTATTTATCGTTCACCCAGATCAAAGCGAGCAAGTGCCTGCAATGGTTGAGCGTTATAAAACACTGATTACCGACAACAACGGTAACATTCATCGCTTAGAAGATTGGGGTCGCCGCCAATTGGCTTACCCTATCAACAAAATCCACAAAGCGCACTATGTTTTGATGAACATCGAAACCACACCTGCTGTGATTGAAGAATTGGAAACTGCTTTCCGCTTCAACGATGCAGTATTGCGCCACTTAACCATCCAAACCAAACACGCTGTAACTGAGCCTTCTCCTATGATGAAAGAAGAGAAGTCTAAAAACTTATTGGGTGGTGCTCAAACAACTGAAGAAGCTGTTGAAGCATAATTGGATAACCATCTTTCCCTTACCGCAATGCTCGCCCAAGTTGGCGAATTGCGCTACACTCCAGCAGGCATTCCTGTTTTAGATGTGGTGCTACAACATGAATCTTGGCAAAACGAAAATGGGCAAGCCTGTTTAGTTAAATTTGAATTGCCCGCCAAAATCATCGGTAAGCATGCTTCGCATTGGCAATATCGGGAACAGACATGGGTACAAGTAACTGGCTTTCTCGCACAACGCAGCCAACGCTTTCCTCGTCCGATATTGCGTATTCAAAACATTCAAGAATATAAAGGTTAAACGACAATGGCTCGTCAAACATTTAAACGTAGAAAATTCTGCCGTTTCACGGCTGAAAAAATCCAAGAAGTGGATTACAAACAAGTTGATTTGCTGAAAGAATTCATCACTGAAAACGGCAAAATCATTCCTGCTCGCATCACGGGCACTAAAGCGCATTATCAACGTCAATTAGCGGTTGCGGTAAAACGCGCACGTTTCTTGGCATTGTTGCCTTACACCGACCAACATAAATAACAAGGAGACCTGAATCATGCAAATTATCCTGTTAGAAAAAATCGGCGGCTTGGGTAATCTGGGCGACATCGTTACAGTTAAAAATGGCTATGCACGCAACTTCTTGATTCCTCAAGGTAAAGCAAAACGTGCAACTGAAGCCAACAAAGCTGAATTTGAAGCACGCCGTGCTGAATTAGAAGCGAAACAAGCGGAAGTATTGGCAGATGCAAAAGCACGTCAAGAAAAATTAGACGGTCAAACCATCACTGTGGCACAAAAAGCGGGTGTAGATGGTCGCTTGTTTGGTTCAGTAACCAATGCTGATATTGCTGATGCGATTCGTGCAGCAGGTGTGGAAGTGGTAAAAGCCAATGTTCGTTTGCCTGATGGTCCTTTCAAGGCAGTAGGCGAATATGAAGTAGAAGTGGCTTTGCACACTGATGCAGTTGCAAAAATTACCGTTGCAGTTGTGGCTGCGGCTGAGTAAGTTAATATCATGGGTAAACCGTCTGAAAAACTTCAGACGGTTTTTGTTTTGGTGTTTTAAGTGGCAAGTAAGTTTGATACACTGCTTGTTATGATGGTTTGAAGAATCAGGTGTGATGATGTGGAAGAAAGTTTTTTTATTCAGTAGCGTTGCTTTGGTTTTGGCGGCGTGTAAGGCAGACAAGCAACAACCCAGTACCGAAACGCCTGTCAAACCTAAGCCTGTACAAACGACAACGCAACGCCCTGTGTTTAATGCACCTGCGGATTCAATTGCGTTAACGGGTTTTAATGGCAATGTGAATGTGCAGCAATTTATTGATTATGAAGCCAATAGTGGGCGTTTTAGTCGGGCGGAATTGCAAGGCTTTTTTAATCAAGCGGTGTATAAAGGCAATATTATTAATATTATGAATCGCCCTGGTACATCACGCCCTTGGTATGAGTTTCAAAAAGGCAATGCAGGTGCGGCAAAAATTAACGGTGGGCGAGCGTTTTATCAGCAAAATCGCGCGGCTATTAATCAGGTAGCGCGTGAATATGGTGTGCCTGCGGAAATTATTGTGGCGATTGTGGGCATTGAAACGAATTATGGACGTGATATGGGCAGCTTCCGCTTGGCAGATGCTTTGCCTACTTTGGCATTTGATTATCCACGCCGTGCTGAGTTTTTCCAAAAAGAGTTGTATGACTTGCTGATGATGAGCAAGGAAAGTAAGCGCGATGCGTTTTCGTTTGTGGGCAGTTATGCGGGCGCGATGGGTATGCCACAATTTATGCCGTCAAGTTATCGTAAATGGGCGGTGGATTATGATCGTGATGGTTTCCGCAATATTTGGAACAGTGTGCCTGATGTGGCGGCTTCGGTGGCGAATTATATGAAGGTGCATGGTTGGCAAACGGGCGGCAGGGTAATGATGCCTGTTTCGCTCACGATCACACCGCAATTACAAGCAATTATTGATGAAAAAACGGCTTTGAATTATACGGTGGGACAATTACGCCAATTAGGTGTGGTGCCACAGGGGCAAGTATCGGACAGTGAAAAAGTGGTGTTGTTCCGTTTGGAAACGCGCCCGAATGTGTTTGATTATTATATTGGTTTTAATAATTTCTATACGATTTGGCAATATAATCATAGCCGTATGTATGTAACGGCGGTGCGAGATATTGCGAATGGTGTGGGTGCAGGTGGTTTGTAATTTGTATTAATAATGGTGTTGAGCGGATGGCTTATCAAGTTCTCGCCCGCAAGTGGCGTCCGAAAACGTTTGCTGATTTGGTGGGGCAAGAGCATGTGGTTAAAGCATTGCGTAATGCCTTGGATAAAGGGCGTTTGCATCATGCTTATTTGCTTACGGGTACGCGCGGCGTGGGTAAAACGACGATTGCGCGGATTTTGGCAAAAAGTTTGAATTGTGATGCGGCACAGCAAGGTGAACCGTGTGGGCAATGTGAAAGCTGTGTGCAGATAGACAGTGGACGGTTTGTGGATTTGCTGGAAATTGATGCGGCTTCTAATACGGGGATTGATAATATCCGTGAGGTGTTGGAAAACGCGCAATATGCGCCCACCGCAGGTAAGTATAAAGTTTATATTATTGATGAAGTTCATATGCTTTCAAAGTCGGCATTTAATGCGATGCTGAAAACTTTGGAAGAACCGCCTGAGCATGTGAAATTTATTTTGGCAACAACTGACCCACATAAAGTGCCGATTACAGTGTTAAGCCGTTGTTTGCAATTTGTGTTGCGTAATATGACGGCACAGCAGGTTGCTGAGCATTTGGCTAAGGTTTTGACGATAGAAGAGATTGCGTTTGAAATGCCTGCTTTGCAATTATTGGGGCGGGCAGCAGCAGGTTCGATGCGTGATGCGTTGAGTTTGTTGGATCAGGCGATTGCAATGGGTTCGGGTCGGGTAACGGAACACGATGTTCGCCAAATGATAGGGGCGGTGGATAAGCAATATTTGTATCAGTTGTTGCAGGGTATTGTGAATCATGATGGTGCAGCCTTGCTGAATACGGCACAGGAAATGGCAGCGCGGGCAGTGGGTTTTGATTATGCTTTGGGTGAATTGGCGTTGTTGTTGCAGCGTTTGGCATTGTTGCAAACGGTGCCTTCGGCAATGAGCCGTGATGACCCTGAATATGCGGTTTTGCAGCAAATCAGTTCTTATTTAAGTGGTGAACAAATTCAGTTGTATTATCAATGTGCGATTCATGGTAAGCAGGATTTGGCATTAGCACCTGATGAATATGCAGGTTTTGTAATGACGCTGTTGCGTATGTTGGCATTTGCGCCGTTTGCGGCTAAGCATCAGCCCATAGATGGACGCATTGAAGGCACGGCATTTCATGATACTGAAACGACATCTGCTCACACTGATTCTGTTGCGCCTTTGGTATTACCTAAGCAAGCAACGGAAATCTCAACAACTGAACCTGAAACAGCAGTAAACGAGAAGCCAGATTGGCAAGCCGCTTGGGCGAGTGTAGCAGATGTGCCACCGTGGGAAGGTTTGCCAGAGGAAATGGCTCAAGTTGCCGTTGCGGTGCAGGAAAAGCAGGAAACGGTGGCAGTTGAACCTGTGTTGTCAAACGATGTGGGCAGCGCATTGCCTGAACAGGAAGAATGGAACGATACGCCTGATACCTTGTCGCATGATGTTGATGATACCCCACCGCCTTATCATGCAGAGGCATTGGATACTTTTGTGTTTCAGCCTGATGAAGAAGCAGAGGAAGCGGAAGTTGAGCCGACCCCTGATTTGCCGTTGCCTGAGTTTAAGGCGGAACATTGGGCGCAAATGGTCAAGCAGTTGGCAACGAAATTGGGTGTGGCACAAATGCTGGCGAATTATAGTGCGTGGGTGTCGTTTGATGAACAGGCAGGTGTGTTGCTGTTGTCGTTAAATGGAAATGCGGCAACGGTTACACGCAAGGAGTATTTTGATAAGATTCGGCAGGTGTTGGCAGAGGCTTATGCTTTGCCACAATTAAAATTGCAAACCTGTCCTTGGCAGCCTGAAATGGGCTGGGAAACGCCTGCTATGCAGCAGCAGCGTTGGCAGCAAGAAGGTAAAGCGCAAGCGCGGCAATTATTGGCAGACGACCCTGTTTGTCAAAAATTAATGCACGAGCTGGGCTGTGATGAATGGATAGATGATTCTTTGCAATTAATTAACCCTTAAAATATTGGTTGTTTAACAGGAGTGAAAAGATGTTTGGAAAAGCAGGTTTGGGCGGTTTGATGCAACAAGCGCAAAAGATGCAGGAAAATATGAAACGCGCCCAAGCGGAGTTGGCGGTGAAGGAAGTCAGTGGTGAGGCGGGCAATGGTTTGGTAAAAGTTACCATGACTTGCACGCATGTGGTTAAAAGCATTGAAATTAGCCCTGAATTGATTGCAGAAGCCGTAGAAGATAAAGAGATGTTGGAAGATTTGGTGCTGGCGGCGATAAATGCTGCGGGCAGCCAAGCAGAAGAAACTACTCGTCAAACCATGGGGGCATTTACTCAAGGTTTGCCAGCAGGTATGGGTGATTTTTTTAAATAAGCAACGTTTTGGCTGATAACAGGCAGTTCATTTGAGCTGCCTGTTTTACTAAGGAATACCGATGATTACCATCTTATATTTTGGTGTACTCAAGCAACGTTTACAAACCACGCAAGAGCAATTAGCGTGGGAGGGCGGCACGGGCGAACAATTACTGTCTGTATTACAAGCACGCGGTGGCGAATGGGCAAGTGCATTGCAAGCAGACAATGTTTTTCGTTTGGTGATTAATAAACGCATCAGCAGTTGGCAAGACTGGATTCCGACTGATGCAGAAGTTGGCTTATTGCCCCCTGTAACAGGAGGTTGAGATGAATTACAACATTGTGGTGCAAGAAGCGGATTTTAGTTTGCAAGACGAATATACCGCGCTTTTACAGCAAGGGCAGAATATCGGCGCGGTGGTGAGCTTTACCGGTTTGGTGCGCGACCGTGATACGGCAACACCTTTGGCGCATCTTTATTTAGAGCATTTTCCTGAAGTTACTGAGCAAGAAATCGCTCGTATTGTGGCACAGGCAAATGAACGTTGGCACATCACTGCTTGCACGGTGATTCATCGTGTGGGTTTATTGGCAGCAGATGAACAAATTGTGCTGGTGTTGGTGGCGAGCGAACATCGGCAAGCGGCGTTTGCTGCTGCCGAATATATTATGGATTATTTAAAAACCGAAGCACCATTTTGGAAACAAGAACGTTTTATAGATGGGCGTGAGCATTGGGTTGAAGCCAAAGCCAGCGATGCTCAAGCAGCCGCACAATGGGCAAAGCCATGAAGATTACGGCACTCATCTTGGCAGGTGGTGAAGGCAGGCGCATGGCAGGACAAGATAAAGGCTTACAGCTTTGGCACGGCTTGCCCTTAATCGACCATGTGTTGCAAACCATCGCTCCACAAGTACAACATACCTTGATTAGTGCCAATCGGCATCTTGCCGAATATGCTTTGCGTTCCTATCCTGTTTTATCAGACGATAAAACATGGCAAGGCTTAGGACCCTTAGCCGCCCTTGCCACCTTAGCCGAGCAGCCCAGCTTATTACTCAACAGCGATTGGCTCTTGGTGGTGCCTTGTGATACACCACAACTGCCCGAAACCCTTGTTGCCCAGTTATCACACGCCATTCAACAGCAAGCTACCGCCCAAGTCTGTTATGCCGTTACCCCCGAGCGTGAACATTACAGCATTTTTCTGGTGCATAGCCAGTGTTTAAAACACGTTGCGCCTTATTTACAACAAGGTGGGCGCAGCATTCGCGGTTGGCTGCAACAATATCCTTACACAACCGCCTTATTCGAGCATGAAACCTCGTTTAAAAACATGAACACCATGGCAGATTTACAGGCATAAAAAAACTGGGGCGAACCCCAGTTTTTTCAACCCTAAACGCGCTTACGCACCATAAACAGGATTTTTCTCACACAAAGCAGTTGCGGCTTGTGCCACACGGCTTAAAGTAGCTTCATCATTGGGGTTTTCCAACACATCAGCCACCAAGTTTGCCAATTCGCGTGCATCGGCTTCGCTGAAACCGCGCGTGGTAATAGCAGATGCACCAATACGAATACCTGAAGTAACAAACGGTTTTTCAGGGTCGTTAGGAATGGCGTTTTTATTCACAGTAATATGCGCTTTGCCTAAGGCTTCTTCGGCTGCTTTACCCGTGATATTTTTCGCGCGTAAATCCACCAAGAACACATGGCTTTCAGTACGACCTGAAATAATGCGCAAACCGCGTTTCACCAATTCTTCTGCCATCGCAGCCGCATTCACTTTCACTTGTTTGGCATACGCTTTAAATTCAGGCTCTAAGGCTTCTTTAAATGCTACTGCTTTAGCTGCAATCACATGCATTAAAGGGCCGCCTTGCAAGCTAGGGAAAATCGCTGAATTTAAGGCTTTTTCATGCGTATTGTCGCGGCACAAAATCACACCGCCACGAGGGCCGCGTAAAGTTTTATGCGTTGTGGTGGTAACAAAATCTGCAAAAGGCACAGGATTAGGATATTCGCCACCTGCCACCAAGCCTGCATAGTGTGCCATATCAACAAACAAATATGCGCCTACTTTATCAGCGATTTCACGGAATTTTGCCCAGTCGATTTGCAAAGCATAAGCCGAAGCACCTGCCACAATCATCTTAGGCTTGTGTTCCAATGCCAAACGTTCCACTTCTGCATAATCCAACACTTCATTTTCATCTAAACCATAAGTGATGGCGTTATACAATTTACCAGAAATATTCACGCTGGCACCATGTGTTAAATGACCGCCATGCGCCAAAGACATACCCAAAATGGTATCACCGGGTTTTAATACAGAAGCATAAACCGCTTGGTTGGCTTGTGAGCCAGAGTGAGGCTGAACGTTGGCATATTCTGCACCAAACAATTTTTTCACACGGTCGATTGCTAATTGCTCGGCAACATCAACATATTCACAGCCACCATAATAACGTTTCGCAGGATAACCTTCGGCATATTTATTGGTCAGTTGGCTGCCTTGCGCTTCCATAACCGCGCAGCTAACGTAGTTTTCTGAAGCAATCAATTCCACATGGTCTTGTTGGCGTTGTACTTCTTGCGCGATGGCTTGGGCTAATTCGGGGTCGTATTTTTCAATGGTAATACTTTTAGAAAACATAATGTGCTTCCTTCAGATTGGTTGGGAGACAGATGAGAAAAGGCGATATTGTAACGGACTTTCCTGCTTTACGCTTGTGAAAAACAATGGCATTGCGAACAAAAGGCATTCATGTGATGAGGTAAAAACCTATATTGCTGACATTACGTTTAATCGTGTCCTCTCCATAAAATCGGTGCTAACAGCCTCATATCACATTAACGATACCAATCATCGTGTTTTAAATAATGGCTGAAGGATTCAATTAAACGTTCCATATCTTGTTCGGCAAAAGCAGCTTTTAAATCGCGCGCAATTTCGCTGATGGCTTCGCTCTCTAATTGTTGGCGCGCCACGGCTGCTGCCACTTCACGAAACAATAGCCGTTCTGCTTGTTGTGCGGTGGTTTCGCCTTGCGAGAAAGTGTAAAACTGTTCATCAGCAAATAAAAAATCTAAGGGCGCATGGGCGGTTTCTGCCCATGAATCATCATTGAGCGGCATCCAATAATCGCGCCCTTCCAGTTTGATAAAGCGGTGGTTTAAGCCACTTAGGTGTTGATAGCGTTTCATTCTGTGTCGGTGAGCCAGCCGAGTGATTGCATTAAACGGCTGTTGTGTGGGGTGTAGGGGCGGCTGTAATAGCGGGCGAATTTATCGCGATAAGGCAGTTTTTCACGCGCTTCACCAAAGGCAATGAGGGTGCTTTCATATTGTGCCAAACCTTCTTGTAACACGGTATCGCTGGGATAGCGGTTGTGGTTGTAAACGGTGTGTTCAGGTAAACGCGGTTTGACGGGCATTTCTACCGCAGGCGTACCTATACATAAGCCATATAAGGGGAAGGTATGCGAGGGTAAACCCAGTAGTTCAACCAGTTCACGGGCAACTTGGCGAATACCACCTGTATAGCATGTGGCATAGCCCAAACTTTCTGCGGCAATGACGGCATTTTGGGCAGCAAAAGAAGCATCGGAAACGGCAGTAATCAGCGCATCGGCTGTACCTGCAGCAGCAAACGTGCCTTCATACGCTTGACGGCATAAATCTGCACGGTGTAAATCGGCTAAGAAAATCAGGTAAACGGCACATTCGCCAATTTGGGGGTTATTAGGTTGGAGGGAAACGATGTGCTGACGCAAAGCAGGGTCGCTGATGTTGATGATACTGTAATGTTGTCCATTCATCCATGAGGGTGCTTGTCGGGCGCTGTTGATGATGGCTTGGAGGTGTTCGGTGGGTAGGGTTTCGGCTGTTTGAAATTGACGATAGGTACGATGTTGGGTGAGGGCGTGTATGGTGGGATTCATGATGACTCCATTGTGTCAAAAGGGTTGGAGGTAGAATAAATGTGGCTTTGCGGTATGTCAAATTGCAGATGAATAAGGTGGCAGGAATGTTTTTGTTTGTTATAATGAAGCTATGGTAAAAGCTCGTTGATTGTGGCTTACCATCATGGAATTTAACAATTGATGTTTATATTTTCAAGAGGATGGAGCATATGTTTCCTGAATATCGCGATTTGATTTCTAAATTAAAACAAGAAGATGCACACTTTGCTCGTTTGTTTGATGAGCATAACGAACTGGATGATAAAATCACTGGTTTGGAAAATGACCCTGTAACCAGCGTTTCGGCTGAAAATGAAATCGATGCGCTGAAAGTGAAAAAATTGGCATTGAAAGACCAATTATATGAAATCTTGAAAAAAGCTGATGCTAAATAAGTGTTAGCGATGTGATTGAGCCGCTTGGATGTTATCCAAGCGGTTTTTCTTTTAAAACACGCGGTCGCCAAAAATGATGGAGGTCATGCTGCGTGATTTGCCCACAATATCGTCATTAAAGATTTGGCGAATTTCGCCTCTGTCTGCTGTACCCACGGCATATAAGAGGGGATACCAATGTTCTAATGTAGGCGCGGCTAAGCGCAGTTCGGGCGGATAATGGGCTTCATTGGCAAGCGCGTGGAGATGGTCATGAAGCAGCCAATGATTAACCAAATGGCGAGCGCGTTCTGCCCAATCGTAGGCTGGGCTGGTGTCGTCTGGGTTTTGCCAATCCATGAGACGTAAGTTGTGAACGATGTTGCCACTGCATACGATTAAGATGCCTTGTTTGCGTAAGGGGGCAAGTTGTTGGGCAAGGGTAAGATGGTCTTGAGCATGGAAATGGGTGTTTAAGCTCAGTTGTACGACGGGAAGATGGGCTTCGGGAAACAGATGGCATAATACGCCCCAAGTGCCGTGGTCTAAACCCCAATCGTGGTTGGCTTGTAGGGGGTGGTTAGGGATAAGGGCTTGTATTTCGCTGACTAATTCGGGATAGCCTTGAGCAGGGTATTGTAGATTAAATAAGGCAGGTGGAAAGCCGCGAAAGTCGTGAATGGTGCGCGGTTGGGACATGGCGGTAACGGCAATGCCGTTGGTTTGCCAATGGGCAGAGATGGCTAAGATGGCGCGGATTTGTGAGCCGTAATGTTGGTGTAAATAGTGTCCAAGAGCGCGCCAGTTTTGTGCATAGGGGGTGTTTTGAATGGCGTTCATGGGGTTGCCATGCCCTAGGAATAAAATGGGTAGTTTCATGGTTTTGTCCTTGTTGTTTGAAACTGGGGGGGTATTAAATGTGATGCTGGGCAGTATAAATATGTCTTATTGGGAGATAAAGGGTGGTTTTATTGATAGATGGTTTCTTAATAGGAAAATGATATTGTGGCAACAGTTGGGTGAATTTTCAGTATAATGTGAGATGGTAAAATTTTGGTAAAACGCTGAAAATCGCATGAAAACGGTAGAAAAGAATGTTTTGGTGCTACACAGTGCCGAACAGATGTTTGAATTGGTGGATAGGGTGGAAGACTATCCTCATTTTTTGCCTTGGTATGGGAAAACGGAAGTGATTGCGCGTGAGGGTAATGAGTTAAAAGCGCGTTTGTTTATGGATTATAAGGGCGTGAAGCAATCATTTGCGACACATAATCATAATGTGGCAGGGCGTGAGATTAAGATGGATTTGTTGGAAGGCCCGTTTAGGATGTTGCAAGGTACATGGCGTTTTATTCCTTTGGGTGATGATGCGTGTAAGATTGAATTTAAGTTGCAATATGATTTTGCCAATCCGATGTTGTCGGCATTGATTAGTCCTGTGTTTGGTCATTTAGCGGGCAAGTTGGTTGATGCGTTTATTGCTGAGGCGGATAAGCGTTATGGTTAGGGTGGAAGTGGTGTATGGCACGGCAGAACGGCAGTTTTTGCAGGTGTTGGAAGTGGCGCAGGGATGTACTGCGCGTGAGGCAGTCTTGCAAAGTGATGTCGGCAAGGTATTTCCTGAAGCGGATTTGGCTGCGCCACTGGGTATTTTTGGTAAGGTTGTGAAGGCGGATACGGTGTTGCGTGAACGGGATAGGGTGGAGTTGTATCGTCCTTTGTTGGTGGACCCGAAAGAAGCGCGCCGTTTGCGTGTGGCACGTTCGTTAGATGATGTGAGATAAGATGAGTATAAAGTTGATTGTGGGCTTGGGTAATCCAAGTAAGGAATATGAGCAAACCCGCCATAATGCGGGTTTTTGGTTTATTGATGAATTGGCTTGGCAATGGAAAGTGTCGCTGAAAGAAGATAAGAAGTATTTTGGTGAGGTGGCGCGAGTGAGTTGTGCTGAGGGCGATGTGTGGTTGTTAAAACCGCTTACGTTTATGAATTTGTCGGGTAAGGCAGTGGGCGCGTTGGCGCAGTTTTATAAGATTAAGCCCGAGGAAATTTTGGTGGTACATGATGAGTTGGATATTCCTTGTGGTCGGATTCGGCTCAAACGCGGTGGTGGCAATGGCGGGCATAATGGTTTGAAGGATATTCAAGCGAAATTGGGTACGGCTGATTTTTATCGTTTGCGTTTGGGGATAGACCACCCTGGTGATAAGGCATTGGTGTCAGCTTATGTGTTAAATAAGCCCAGTGCGGAAGACAAGCAGAAGATAGATGAGGCGATTGGTAAATCTTTGCAGGGTTTGCCTTTGATTATGGAAGGTAAATGGGAAGAAGCCACGCGTTTTTTACATAGCAATGGGAAGTTGTGATGGTGGGTGGTCGCTGTTATCAGAGGTTAAAAAAGGTATAATCGTGGAGTTTATCTGCGCGGAAAGTGGTTATGGCTCGAAACAAAGCAAATCAAACTCAAATGTTGCCTGAGGAATGGCGCGCCAGTACGTCATTAGCGGGAGTGTATGCGCTGCGAATGTTGGGGATGTTTTTGGTGTTGCCTGTGTTGGCATTATATGCAGCGCAATTACCTAACGCAAATGATAATAAAGCCTTAGTGGGCTTGGCAATGGGCATGTATGGTTTAACGCAAGCCTTGTTGCAATTACCTTTGGGCATGGCATCGGATAAGTTTGGGCGTAAAAAGGTTATTTATTTTGGCTTGATTGTATTTGCTGCGGGCAGCTTTATGGCAGCTGCCGCCAATTCGTTGGAAATGTTGGTGATTGCGCGTGCGGTGCAAGGGGCAGGTGCGGTTAGTGCGGCGGTAACGGCGTTGTTGGCAGATTTAACGCGCGATGAGGTTCGCACGCGTTCGATGGCTATGATAGGTTTGAGCATAGGGTTAACTTTTTCTGCCAGCTTGGTGTTGTCGCCTATGTTGGCAGGGTGGATGGGCGTGTCGGGCTTATTCGCACTCACAGGGGGACTCACGCTATTGAGTATGGCAGTGGTGGCTTTTTGGACACCCAATCCTGAACGCTCAAAGGTGCATGAAGATGCACAAGCACAGCCTGCTCGTTTTGGCGAAGTGTTAAAAAATCGTCAATTAATGAGTTTGAACTTTGGTATTTTTGCTTTGCATTGTGGCATGATGGCATTGTTTACTTCTTTGCCTTTTGCTATGGAGCAATTAGGTTTGGATAAGGTGGC
>JBHADP010000061.1:0-26770 GCA_041855125.1 Neisseria sp.
ATTACACTTCGCTTAAAGCATTGATGCTATAACCACCATCCACATAAGTGATTTCGCCTGTGATGCCTGAAGACAAGTCAGACAATAAGAACGCGGCGGTGTTGCCCACTTCTTCGATGGTTACATTGCGACCCAATGGGTTTTGCTCGGCAACATGGTTTAAGAGTTTGCTAAAATCGGCAATACCTGAAGCGGCTAAGGTTTTGATGGGGCCGGCTGAAATGCCGTTACAACGAATGCCATCTCTGCCCACAGAAGAAGCGGTAAAGCGAATAGCGGCTTCTAAGCTGGCTTTGGCTAAACCCATCACGTTGTAGTTAGGAATGGCGCGAACCGCACCCAAATACGACAAAGCAACCACCGCAGAATTGCGACCTTTCATCATAGGACGCGCGGCTTTCACTAAAGCAGGCAAACTATACGCTGACACATCGTGCGAGATTTGGAATGATTCGCGTGTGATGCTGTCTAAAAAATCACCATTTAAGGCTTCACGGGGCGCAAATGCAATGGCGTGTACCAAACCATCTAAGCCATCCCATGCTTTGCCCAAATCCACAAATAATTGGTTGATTTCGTCATCGCTTTGTACATCGCAACGGAATACCAATTCTGAACCCAATTCGGCTGCCATTTTGCGTACACGGTCTTCTAATTTATCCACCACATAGGTAAACGCCAATTCTGCGCCCTGTTCACGACAGGCTTTGGCGATACCGTATGCAATCGAACGCTCTGAAATCATGCCGGTAATCAGGATTTTTTTGCCTTGTAAGAAACCCATTGTGTGTCCTTTGTTAAACGGTTGAAGTGGCTGCATTATAGCCGAGTTTGAATGGGGAAACGATATTTTGCATGGAAACAAGGTACAATCCCGTTTCATTGTTTTTGAGGTTTCAACCCGCAAGGAATGTTCAATGAAATGGTTATTGGCTTGGGCGTGTATGCTGATGATGCCCAATGCATTGGCAGCACATGGTTTGGCATTAGGTAGCACGCCGCTTTATCCAGCAGGTTTTACCCATTTTGCTTATACCAATCCTCATGCGCCCAAAGGTGGTACGTTTACCCTGCCCGTACAAGGTGGTTTTGATACGCTCAATCCATTCACGCTCAAAGGCGATAAAGAGGCAGGGGTGAGCCTAACGCTCGATACGCTCACTGAGCAAGGGCAAGACGAACCTTTTGCCATTTATGGTTTATTAGCAGAAGACATTGCTTTGGCTGCCGATGGTTTATCGGTAACGTTTACGCTCAACCCCAAAGCGCGGTTTCATAATGGCGACCCTGTGTTAGCCAAAGATGTGTTGGCTTCGTTTCACACGCTCACGCAAGACCCTGCCGCCGCGCAAATGTATAAATTTTATTGGGCGGATGTGGCAAAAGCAGAAGTGTTATCGGCGCGTGTGGTGCGGTTTCAATTTAAAAAACGCAATGCCGAACTGCATATGATTTTGGGGCAACTGCCGGTGTTTTCGCATAAAAGTTTCCCACAAGGTTTGGCAAAAGCCGCCAATCAACTGCCCATTGGTTCAGGGCCGTATCGTTTTGCGCGGACAGACAATGGGCGTTTAGCAGAATATCGCCGCGACCCTCATTATTGGGCGCAACAATTACCGGTACGCAAAGGGATGTATAACTTTGACACAGTGCGTTTTCGTTATTTCAAAGATGCGGCGGTGCGCGTGGAGGGCATTAAAGGCGGTTTATATGATTTTTCACAGGAAAATGTGGCACGCGAATGGGCGCGAGCTTATCCCGATGCTATTTTGGCAAAACGCGGTTTGGTGAAACAAACTTGGACGCAACAGCGCACCGCAGGCATGCAAGGTTTTGTGATGAATCAACGGCGCACGTTTTTTAAAGATGTGCGGGTACGGCAGGCTTTGGTGTGGAGTTTTGATTTTGAGAGCATCAATAGCCGTTTGTTTTATGGCTCATATCAACGCAGCAACAGTTTTTTTACCAATAGTGAAATGGCAGCACGCGGCAAACCTGATGCCGCCGAGTTGGCATTATTAAATCCGCTACGCGCACAATTACCTACGGCAGTGTTTCAGCAAGATGCCCCCAATCCGCCTGTAACCGATGCGAAATTGGGCATACGCCCGAATTTGCTGCAAGCACGAAATTTATTATTGGCAGCAGGTTATCGTTATCAGCAAGGTTGGTTGGTGGATAAGCAAGGGAAACCTGTTGTGATTGAGTTTCTTACGCCCAGTAAAACTTATGAACGGGTGGTGGCAAAATGGCAGCGTGATTTAGCCAAATTGGGCATTACTTTGAATGTGCGGATTGTGGATTCTGCTGTGTATCAAAAACGTTTAAACGATTTTGATTTTGATATGACGATTGTGGTGTATGCCAACAGCGAAAGCCCTGGTAATGAGCAATTTGATTATTACAGTTGTCGGGCGGCTCAAACGCAAGGCAGCCGAAATTGGGCGGGCATTTGTCATCCTGCGGTGGAGCAGTTATTAAAGCAGTTTGAGCATTTTAATAATCGTGCTGAATTAACCACTGCAGCACGCGCTTTGGATAGGGTATTGCGCCATCAATATTTGGTTGTGCCCAATTGGTATAGCAATCAATATCGGGTTATTTATCGCAACACTTTAGGCATGCCCAGCCGTGCGCCCAAATATTATTCTGCCAGCGATTGGGCATTGCAAACATGGTGGGTTAAACCTAAGCCTTAATGGTTTTCTACCCGAAGGCAAGATGAATGCGCTTCGGGTAGAGATGTGAAAATAAGGTTTACCAGCCTTGTGTGTCTAATTGTTCTAAACTTTGTTTCACTTGGTTTTGTACTTCTCCATTTAAACGGCGGCTCAAAGCGCGGGCTAAATCGTCTTCTTCTGAGGTGTAGTCCACCAATTCGGGGGCTTTAATCACATCTCGCGCCACGCTGTAAATATTGCCAAAGTCATCAATCAAGCCTACTTTTTTGGCTTCTAAGCCGCTATAAATGCGTCCGCTAAAAATATCGGGATAGGTGCGATCTTGTAAACGTTGTCCGCGCCCTGTTTTCACGGCTTTGATAAATTCGCTGTGGATGTCGTTGAGCATTTGCTGCCAAATGGCTTGTTGTTGTGGCGTTTCGGGCGTAAAGGGGTCGCCCATACCTTTGTTGTCGCCTGCAATGCGTAGGCGGCGTTTCACACCCAGTTTGTCCATCAAGCCTGTGAAGTCAAAACCACCACCAATCACGCCTATGCTGCCCACTAAGCTCGAGGGGTCGGCATAAATTTTGTCTGCCGCCGCTGCAATGTAATAACAGCCCGAAGCGCACACATCTTCCGCCACCACATATAATGGAATATTGGGTTTTTCGGCTTTCATGCGGCGAATTTCTAAAAAGGCGGTGTTGGAAACCACAGGCGACCCCCCTGGGCTATTGGCACGAATGATGATGCCTTTAACACGGGGATTGTCGTAAGCGGCTTTTAAGCCATCGCGCAACATGGTTACTTGGTCTCTTTGCCCACCGCCAATCGTGCCTGTGAGGTTCACTACTGCGGTATGCGGTTTGCTGCCTATGCTTAATTGGCGATTGCTGCCGCTCCCACTTTGCCCACAGCTATATAAGGTTAATAAGGTGGCGGCAAATAAGGCTGCCGACACGCCTCGCCAAATATTGCGCCAAACGCGGTCGCTGCGTTGGTCGCGGTAAGCAGCATGGAGCAAACGATGGATGGTGGCGCGTTCCCAATGTTCATCGTATGGATGGGCTGCTGATGAAGGAGAATCGGATAATGGGATATTGGATGTGCTAGGCGATTGTTGATTTTCTTCTTCGCGACGAATTTTAAAAGTCATAATGTTGGATATTGTCTGAAAGTAGGCAGAATTATATATGCAAACGGCTGATTTTTCCTACATTTCCATAGGGTCAACATCAATCGACCAACGAATCTTGCCATCACGATGATTTTGCAACACTTGTTGCCATAAGCTAAGGGCATGATGTAAATCTTTTCGTGAAGCCGATTCTAAAAACACTTGGGCGCGTTCGCGTTCTGCCAAGCGCACCATCAGCATCGGCACCGCTCCCCATACCGACACGCCAGCAGGTATCCATGCTTCGGTAACAGCTTTGATGTCGTTTAGAAATTGTATGGCATCGTCAATCTTCAAGGCATCGGCTCGAATCGCAGCTTGAAAACCATAAGGCGGTAAGAAAAAAGGTGCGCGGTCGGCTAATTGTTGTTGTGCAAATAAACAATAATCTTGCGCTTGCACCGCAGTCAATACGGGATGATGGGGTAATTGGGTTTGAATCAAAACCCTGCCTGCTTTGTCTGCCCGCCCTGCTCGCCCCGACACTTGCATCAGTTCGGCAAACAAGCGTTCAGGCGCACGAAAATCGCTGCTGTATAAGCTGCCATCTGCATTCAACACAATCACTAAGTTTAAACGGGCAAAATCATGCCCTTTCGCCAGCATTTGTGTGCCAATTAAAATATCAATCTCGTGTTGGGCAATGCGTTGATATAAATTTGCCCAATCGTGTTGATGGGCGGTGCTGTCGCGATCAACCCGAGCAATTTGGGCTTGTGGCAGATAAGCACGCAAGGTTTCTTCCACACGCTGTGTGCCTTGCCCGATAGCGGTTAAATCTGGATTGCCACAATCGGGGCAAGCATACGGCACGGTTTGGCGATAATCGCAATGGTGGCAACGTAATTGGCGCGCTCGTTGATGCAATACCATTTTGGCAGAACAATTTGTGCAACCAAAAATATGCCCACAATCGCTACAAAACAGCGCAGGCGCAAAACCACGCCGATTCAAATACACCAGCGACATTCCCCCTTGTTGATAATTGGCTTTCAGAAGCTGTAAAGCAGGTGGGGAAAAGCCGTTATCCAGTTGAACACGGCTCACATTCACAATCTCAACTTGTGGCGGCTGCGCGTGAAGATGGGCGCGTTCGGTTAATGATAACAGGCGATAAACACCGCTTTGCGCCTTATGCCATGTTTCCAAACTGGGCGTTGCCGAACCCAACACAATCGGGCAAGTACTTTGCTTGGCACGCCATATTGCCAAATCGCGCGCATGATAGCGCAATTCATTGTCTTGTTTAAACGACGTGTCGTGTTCTTCATCAACCACGATTAAGCCCACATCAGGCAAGGGGGTAAACACGGCTAAACGTGTGCCAATAATTAGTTTCGCTTGCCCCAATAAGGCGCGCATATAATCTTGGGTGCGTTTCCCTGCGGCGGTTTGGCTGTGTAATACTGCCGTCGGCACATTGGCAAAACGACTGGCAACGCGCTTGAGTAATTGGGGCGTTAAATTGATTTCGGGGAGCAAAAACAAAACTTGTTTGCCCTGTGCCAATACCTGCGCCATCGCTTCAAAATACACTTCGGTTTTGCCGCTGCCTGTGATGCCATAGAGCAAAAAAGGTTGAAACGTGTGCAAAGCCGCTTGAATGGCTTGTGTGGCGTGTTGTTGTTCCGCGTTTAAAACATGGGTGGCAGGCGCAAGCTCTAGCTTGGCGGTGTGGGTGTTGAGCCAGCCTTGTTGTTGCCATTCGGCTAAATACTTGGCGGCTTGATGATGAATGTTTTTTAACGCGGTCAAATCCAATGCTGGTTCGCCTGCAAGGGCTTGCCACAAAGCCGCTTGTTTAACAAACCGTGCGGGTGGAGGTGGGTGCGCTTTACCTGTTTCACTGAGCTGATAATACACAGGCAGTTGCGGCAGTTTGACGGCTTTATCTTCTTTTAAACCCTGTGGCAACGCCGTAAACACCGTTTGCCCCAATGGATAATGATAATAACGAGCCGTAAACGCCAATAACTCACGCCATGCGTTTGGCAAACACAACTCTTCCTCCCACACCGTTTGAATGGGCAAAATCTTTTGGTGGTCAATATCAGGTTGCACATCATTTGCCCACACCATGCCCACCATCTTTTTACCCCGCAGCGACACCCCCACCCGACTGCCCACAGGTAAAGCCCTTGGATAATGATAAGTGAGCAAGCCATTGGCAAGCGGCGTATTTAACGCAATATGATGATAAATCATGGCGCAGTTATAATCTCCCATTAAACTTCTATTTTGGCGTTTACCATGCAAGCACACAACCCACTTATTCAACTTCCCGCCTACCATAGCCCCCACTGGCTCATAGGTGGGCATTTGCAAACCGTGTATGCCAAACTCCTCACCCGTCCTGCCCCAGACTATCGGCGCGAACTGCTGCCCGACAGCACAGGACAAGAACAAGTGGCATATGACTTCATCGATGCGCCCCATGCCAACGCCCCCTTAGTGGTTTTATTTCATGGACTGGAAGGCAGCAGCCACAGCCATTATGCCATCGAATTGATGCACACCGTCCAAGCCTATGGCTGGCATGGCGTGGTTGCCCATTTTCGTAGTTGTGGCGGCGTGCCTGCACAAAAAATGTATCATAGTGGCGACACCTTAGAAGTGGCACACATGCTGAATCTATTGGCACAGCGTTATCCCACCATTTATGCCGTCGGCGTTTCACTAGGCGGCAATGTATTAGCCAAATATCTAGGCGAACAAGGCAAACAAAATCAATCTCCCATTCCCCAACTGGCAGCCATCATCTCCGCTCCCCTCAACTTACCTGCTTCAGGCAAAGCCTTACAACATGGCATCAACCGCTTACTTTATAGCCGTTATTTTCTCAACAGCTTATTGCCCAAAGTACCGCCACGCCCTGACCTCACCATCCGTTCCCTTGCCGATTTTGATAACGCCTACACCGCCCCATTAAACGGCTTTGCCAACAAAGACGACTACTACCAACAAGCCGCCGCCCAACCCTATCTGCCCCATATCAACCTTCCCACTCTCATACTCAACGCCCAAAACGACCCCTTTTTACCTGCTGCCTATTTACCACAAGCCCAACACATTTCCCCCACCACCTACTTACTCCAACCCAAACACGGAGGTCATGTTGGCTTTGTGGCAGGAAAAGGACGTGGGCATTTGCGCTGGCTACCCGAAACGGTGTTACAATTTTTCACTTTAACCGCACAACACCCATCATCATGAACGACATCCTTACCCAAATCCTAGCCACCAAAGCCGAAGAAGTTGCTGCTGCCCAAGCGCACATTCCCTTAGCCACCCTACAACAACAAGCTGCCCAAGCTGAACCTGCTCGCGACTTTACCGCCGCCATTCGTGCCAAACACGCAGCAGGTTTGCCTGCCATCATTGCCGAAATCAAAAAAGCCAGCCCATCAAAAGGCTTAATCCGCCCCGATTTCCAACCTGCTGCCCATGCTGCCGACTACGAACGCGCAGGCGCCGCGTGTTTATCCGTCTTAACCGATGAACCCTATTTCCAAGGCTCACCCGATTATCTCAAACAAGCCAAAGCAGCCGTTAGCCTGCCTGTATTGCGTAAAGACTTCATCATCGATGCTTACCAAATCTACCAAGCACGCGCATGGGGTGCCGATGCCATCTTACTGATTGCAGCCGCCCTCAACCAAACACAGCTCGAACAATTTGAAGCCCTTGCCCACCAACTTGGCATGGCAGTTTTACTGGAGCTACACGATGAGAGCGAATTAACAAAATGCCAAAACCTTACCACCCCCCTGCGTGGCGTGAACAACCGCAACTTACGCACCTTTGAAGTTAGCCTCGAACAAACCTTACGCCTGCTGCCCCATCTAAAAAACTACATTCCCATCACCGAAAGCGGCATTCGCCACAAACAAGATGTAGACTATATGCGCCAACACGGTGTACACACCTTCCTGATAGGCGAAACCTTCATGCGTGCCGATGACATCACAGCAGAAGTGCGCAAACTATTTTAAATTTCCATCATGCCCCCATTTGAGAGCTGAATCTTTCCTATTCATTCCAGAGAACCCTATGGCAGTTATCATCCACACCCCAGAAGAAATCGACAAAATGCGCGAACTCGGTCGCCTTGCTGCCGAAGCGCTCGACTACATCGGCGAATTCGTGAAAGCTGGTGTTACCACCAACGAACTCAACCAACTGATACACGATTACCATATCAACGTACAAGGCGGCTATCCCGCCCCACTCAACTATGGCAATCCCCCCTTTCCCAAATCATGCTGCACATCTGTTAACCATGTGATTTGCCACGGTATCCCCGATGACAAACCCCTCAAAAATGGCGACATCCTCAATATTGACGTTACCATCAAAAAAGACGGTTTTCATGGCGATTCCAGCCGCATGTTTGCCGTAGGACAAATCAGCCCGCACGCCCAACGCCTGATTGACATCACCCATGCCAGCATGATGGCAGGCATCCAAGCCGTCAAACCAGGGGCAACACTAGGCGACATTGGCTATGCTTGCCAACAAGTTGCTGAAAACGCTGGCTATTCCGTTGTACAAGAATTTTGTGGACACGGCATTGGACGCGCTTTCCATTGCGAGCCACAAGTGTTACACTATGGGCGCAAAGGACAAGGCATGGTATTAAAAGCAGGCATGATTTTTACCATCGAGCCCATGATTAACCAAGGCAAACGCCATCTTCGCATCTTAGCCGATGGTTGGACAGTCGTTACCAAAGACCGTTCCCTCTCTGCCCAATGGGAACACGAAGTGCTGGTTACCGACACAGGCTATGAAATCCTCACCATTAGCCCTGCCACAGGCAAACCATAAAGCCGCCTGTCATACACTAATAGCATAAAATTTAACATGGAAATACAAAGCACTAAATATTTATAGTATTTAGTGCTTTTGCTTTGCTGATTTTTCTTGATTTATTGCAAATTTTTTCTATTGACCCCTTTTATTCCATAAACTTAATCTTTATACTTCATTCTTCATTATTCACACACATGCTAAGCCTATTGATTTTGCTTGACATTAGCATAATTGCAGCTTAATTTTTATTATATGGAAAATAAATTATGAAAACATTTGCAGAAATCACTAACATCCGTGAAATCCGTAAAAAACTGGGCTTAAACCAACAAGAATTTTGGAGCCAAATTGGTGTAACCCAATCGGGTGGTTCACGTTACGAATCAGGTCGCAACGTTCCTAAGCCTGTGCGCGAATTACTGCGCTTAGTACACGTTGAGCGCGTAGATTTAGCCAAAGTAAACAGCATGGACTTACACATTGCCAGCTTATTAAAAGAACAACAACCTGATTTATATGCTTCTTTACAACAAGAAGTTCAAAAAAACACCACAAAATAAACCTTTCCCCAATATCTCCCTACTTCCCCAAGCATGGCTTCATGATTGGGGATTTTCCTTTTTCCCAATACCGCAGACCCAGCGCAATATTCAACAGCTCAGGTTCTACGTTATAATTCGCGATTACTTTTTTTCCTATTATCCAATCATCATGTTAAACAAATACCATCCTGCCGAAATCGAAGCCAAACATTATCAAAACTGGCAAAACCAAGGTTATTTCCAGCCCAATATGGCTGCCCCATCTTCATTTTCTATCCAACTGCCGCCACCCAATGTAACGGGCACATTACACATGGGTCATGCGTTTAACCAAACCATTATGGACGGCTTAACCCGTTATTACCGCATGAAAGGCTACAACACCTGCTGGATTCCCGGCACCGACCATGCAGGTATCGCCACCCAAATCGTGGTAGAACGCCAATTAGCCGAACAAGGCATCTCACGCCATGATTTAGGACGCGAAGCCTTTTTAGAAAAAGTGTGGCAATGGAAACAGCTCTCAGGCGGCACGATTACCGAACAAATGCGCCGTATGGGTTGCTCTGCCGATTGGTCGCGCGAATACTTCACCATGGACGACACCCGCGCCCAAGTGGTTACCGAAGTTTTTGTACGCCTATTTGAACAAGGCTTAATTTACCGTGGCAAACGCTTAGTCAACTGGGACCCCGTATTGGGAACGGCAGTTTCTGATTTAGAAGTGGAAAGCATTGAAGAACAAGGTTCAATGTGGCATATCCGTTATCCTTTAGCCGACAACCCTAATGAAGCCCTGATTGTCGCCACCACGCGCCCCGAAACCATGTTGGGCGATGTGGCAGTGGCGGTGAATCCTGCTGATGAACGTTATGCCCATCTAATCGGCAAGTCGCTCACTTTACCGCTCACAGGACGCACCATTCCTGTGATTGCCGATGAATATGTGGAACAAGATTTCGGCACAGGCTGCGTGAAAATCACACCTGCCCACGATTTCAACGACTATGAAGTGGGCAAACGCCACAACACCGCTTTAGTGAATATTTTTGATTTAAGCGCTCAAGTATTGCCTCAAGCCGAAGTGTTTAACTATAAAGGCGAAGCGCAAACAGGGTTTGCCTTGCCTGAAGCCTATGCAGGCTTAGACCGTTTTGCCGCGCGTAAACAAATTGTGGCGGATTTAGAAGCACAAGGCTTATTGGTTGAAATCAAACCGCATACTTTAATGACCCCCAAAGGCGACCGCACAGGTTCTGTGATTGAGCCGATGCTAACCAATCAATGGTTTGTGGCAATGTCGGCAACGCCTCATGGTGGCGAACCTGCGAGCGAGTTTGCAGGCATGAGCTTGGCGCAAAAAGCCAAACACGCGGTGGATTCAGGCGCGGTGAAGTTTATCCCTGAAAACTGGGTCAATACTTATAATCAATGGATGAACAATATTCAAGATTGGTGTATTTCACGCCAATTATGGTGGGGACATCAAATTCCTGCTTGGTATGATGCAGAGGGGCATTGTTATGTGGCGCGTAGCCAAGCAGAAGCGGAACAATTAGCAGGGCATACCCAATTAACACGCGATGAAGACGTGTTAGACACTTGGTTCTCATCGGCACTCGTGCCTTTTAGCACCTTAGGCTGGACAGGCGAAGTTAGCGACACCCCCGAATTGCAAGCCTTTTTGCCCTCTAGTGTGTTGGTAACTGGTTATGAAATCATCTTTTTCTGGGTGGCACGGATGATTATGATGACCACGCATTTCACAGGTAAAGTGCCGTTTAAAGATGTGTATATTCATGGCATGGTGCGCGACCATGAAGGCAAAAAAATGTCGAAATCAGAAGGCAATGTGATTGACCCTGTGGATTTGATTGATGGCATTGAGCTTGAGCCTTTACTCAGCAAACGTACCACAGGTTTGCGCCGTCCTGAAAAAGCACCACAAGTGATTGAAGCCACGAAAAAGCTGTTCCCTGAAGGCATTCCTGTATTTGGTACCGATGCGTTGCGCTTTACCATGGCAAGCTATGCCAGCTTGGGGCGCAGCATCAATTTTGACTTTAAACGTGCCGAAGGTTATCGCAATTTCTGTAATAAATTATGGAATGCCACCAATTTTGTGTTGATGAACACCGAAAACCAAGATTGTGGACAAGATGAAAGCCAGCCTTTAGCCTATACCTTTGTTGACCAATGGATTATTGGTCGTTTGCAACAAGTGGAACAAGCTGTTGCTGAAGCCTTTGACACTTATCGTTTTGACCTTGCCGCGCAAACTTTATATGAATTTGTGTGGAACGAATATTGCGATTGGTATATTGAGTTGGCAAAAGTACAGCTGCAAACGGGTTGCCCCACCACGCAACGCACCACCCGCCGCACCTTAGTGCGCGTATTGGAAGTGATTTTGCGTTTAATGCACCCCATCACACCGTTTATCACGGAAGAATTGTGGCAAGTGATTGCGCCTTTGGCAAATGCAAAACAAACCGATAGCATTATGTTGGCAAGTTTCCCACAAGCGAATCCTGAAAAAATTGTGCCTGCTGCGTTTGATAAGATGACCGCTTTGCAAGATTTAATTGGTGCGGTTCGCAATTTGCGCGGTGAAATGGGTTTAGCGCCCAGCGTGAAAGCGCCTTTATTTGTGGAGGGCGATGAACAACTGGCAGCATTATTAAAATATGTGCCTATGATGGCGCGTTTAACGGAAGCCAAATTGGTCGAACAGCTACCCGAAAGCGATGATGCCCCGATTGCCGTTTGCCAAAATGCACGCTTGATGTTGAAAGTGGAAATTGACAAGGCGGCTGAAACCGCGCGTTTAAATAAAGAAGCCGAAAAACTGCAAAAAGCCTTGGATAAACTGGAAGCCAAGTTAAGCAAACCGGGCTACACCGACAAAGCCCCTGCCCATTTGGTTGAAAAAGACCGCAATGAACAGGCAGATTTGCAAGACAAAATGGCAAAAGTGCAAGCGCAGTTAGCCAAATTAGCCAACTAAGTCGTTATAGTTATCAAGGATTGAACACAGAGTTCAATCCTTTTTTATTGGGCGATGTTTGCATCTCACACCCATCATCCCAACCTGTTGGATGCCGATACCGAATTTATCGCAACTACCTTTTCTGATTATGGTTTTTTTGTTTTATTAGGTGTATGATGTTTGTATAAATACATATATTTTGGATACCGCACATCACATTGAGAAAAACATTATCATGACCAACTACGCCCCGATATAAGGAGGAGATATGGGATTCTTTGATTTTTTGTTTAAAAAAGAAGCTTGCCCTTTATGCAGTGCGCCCATGGGATTGTTTAATTCACAAGTGTTGCGAGGTCGTGCGTCAATTTGTCTCCAATGTGCGAAAGGGCTGCGCTGTAAATTTCCCAATGAGGAAAGGGAACAGCTAGATGAATTTGGCGAGACAGAATATAACGCCACTGGGAGTGTGGAAACGTATATGTACGACCATCTTTCCAAGGCTTCATTAGAAGAAGTCAAGCGCGTAAAAAGTGAGCTAGATGGCTACAAAGAAAAAGCACAAGCAGAACTTGGCGATGCCTATCCGAATATATTTACTGTGTTTGGAGAAACATTTCATCTTTCGCCATCAGCTGTATCCGTTGGTATGTCTCGTGGAGGGGAACTGCAAAATAAATTGGTTGTGAACGGCTTGGTTCAGTTGGGCAGTTTTACCAAGGGCGATATGGCTGTACTGGTGCATGAAGGACAAAAAATGCCCATCAGAATTCTGGAAGTCCACAAAAAAGACGACAGCAGTTTTGAAACTACCATTGGCGCTAATATGTCTAAGACCGCCAAAGCAGGCGATAGCGCATGGCTGATTTTGGATTGGAGAGGCAATGTTGCCGATGGCGATACCATCGCCAAACAATAAGCAAATGTGAACAACATCAAACAACCGCCTAACTCAATTAGGCGGTTTTTTTACACTCTATCCATAGCCCATTATTGCCAGATTTGCTGCTTTTTCTATCCAAGCAAACACCAGCAAGCAGCGCTTGTGAAATACTCATATCATCGTTTCCGCTCAAAATAAGACCAAATCACTGCACCCATAGTGTATCAATCATACTGTATTGTTTTAAAAGCAAATGATACTATCCAATTTATGGCTACTTTTTTAGGAGAAACACCATGCCAAAACCACATTTTTTCACGTTAGCCGCGCTTTTGATGATGTCATCTTGGGCAATGGCTGCCCCTTTAGCTTGTCAGTCTTACGGCATCGTTAAAGATGCAGGCATCGACCATGTGTTGTCTGAACAAGAAATTCAGCAAGAACAAAAAAATCAGCGTGTCGGTTTCCACTATAAAGTGGAATGTACTTATGCGTCTCCCTCTTTAAGCGAAGCCTATGCTGCCTTTTTAAAGAACTCTACTTATGGTTTGGGCAACCGTGAATTGCCCTTAGTGAAACAACTGCCCTCAAAAAATTATTTCAAAAAAACCACGCAAAAAGGCTCCGACCCCGAAGGATTGGATGATATAGAAGAAGAAGTGTCTGTGAAATGGTTGTCGAAAAACAAAGTTCGCATGGAAATTGCGGGCATGGCAATGAATTGGTACCAACAAAATATCGAATTTGAACGGATGGGACAAAGCGTTAAAATCGTTAGCAAATCCTATGCACCCTAAAATAACAGGCAATCTTTGCAGATTGCCTGTTTGTTTTAGCTGATGCGACCAAAGCGACCGTGGTTAAAATCATGAATTGCTTGACGAATTTCGTCTTCAGTATTCATCACAAAAGGTCCATAACCCACCACAGGTTCAGCAATCGGCACGCCAGACAACAACAAGATTTTCACTTCTTCCTCGCCTGCTGCCACTTTCACTGCGCCGCCTTCTGCGGTAAAGCCCACTAATTGACCTGCACCTGCTTGCTCTTGTCCATTAAATTGGGCTTGACCACGCAACACCACCATAGACAAACTATGATTATCGGGTACAGTCAGCACCGCTTCTTTGCCTGCATCAATCACCACGTCCCATACATTCATTTCTGTAAACGTGGTAGCCGCACCTTGCACGCCCTCGTGTTGTCCTGCAATCACGCGCACATAACCTGCCTCATCAGCCAACTGCACCACAGGAATCGCCTCTTTGGCTAAATGCTGATAACGCGGTGGCGTATTTTTATCTTTAGCAGGCAAGTTTACCCATAATTGCACCATTTCAAACATTCCACCACGACGGCTAAAGTCTTCAGAGTGAAATTCCTCGTGAATCACACCGCTGCCTGCGGTCATCCATTGCACATCGCCTTCACGAATCACTCCACCGCCACCGCTTGAATCACGGTGAGCCACTTCGCCTTGATACGCAATGGTAACGGTTTCAAAACCTTTGTGAGGGTGTTGCCCCACACCGCGAGGGCTACGCGCTTCATTGGGCGCAAATTGATAAGGTGCTGCATAATCCAGCATCAAAAAAGGGTCGGTGCCACGGTCTTCGCCCATGTGAGAAAACAAAGGTTGTACCCAAAAACCATCGCCCACCCAATGACGACTGTTGGCACGATAAATTTGACGAACTGCACGCATATTCATTTCCTTTCAATCTATTCCATATTAAATCTGCATACCTGCTGCTTGTGCTGCACGCAATTTAGCAGGCGTAACATCATGACCTTCTGCATCAATCACCGTTACCGTAGCCAACATATTATTCACTTGTCCGCATACTTGGCGCAGATAGCTTTGACGCAACACCCAACGTTCAGCCTGCTCCGCTTCATTTAAACCAACGGTTTTGGCTTTACGCGCCAACTCATTAATGCGGTCTAATTCTGCAATACGCATGATGGGTTCCTTTCTTTAATATAGTCTTTTTGTTTCGTTAGGTGTATTATACACAGTACAAATGATTTAACAAGTACGCACATTTTTTATACTGTAAACACGCCGATGAAAGGACATTCCATGACAACAGAAATACCGCTATATGATGCTTGCTGCCCTGTGGTTGCCACCTTAGACATTATCGGAGGAAAATGGAAAGTATTGATCTTGTATCATTTAAATGGACAAACGCGCCGTTTTAACGAATTACAACGCCTGATGCCTGCCATCACACAGCGTATGCTCACCTTGCAACTGCGCGAGTTAGAACAAGATGGCATCGTACATCGAGAAGTGTATCCACAAGTTCCGCCCAAAGTGGAATACTCCTTAACCGATTTTGGTTGCACCCTAATGCCCGTGATTGAAGCCATGCACACTTGGGGCAAACAATATGCCGCAGAATGTGTACAGCATAAAAAAACACCTGAATAATCAAAAACCGCCCTATGGGCGGTTGATTCAAGCCATATCCAAACACAAATATTTCAGCTCCAAATACTCGTCTATCCCATATTTACTGCCTTCTCTGCCCAAGCCACTCATTTTCACGCCACCAAATGGCGCAACGGCATTGCTGATTAAACCCGTGTTAATGCCCACCATGCCATATTCTAAAGCCTCACCCATACGCCATTGTCGTGCCGTGTCGCGTGTAAACACATACGCCGCCAAGCCGTATTCCGTATCATTGGCTTGCTGAATCACCTCATCTTCATGCTCAAACACAAACAACGGACACAAAGGACCAAACGTTTCTTCACGCGCCACCCGCATATCCGCTTTCACATCACACAACACCGTTGGCTCAAAAAACGTACCGCCCAATGTGCTGCGTTTCCCTCCCACCAAGCAACGCGCACCTTTACTTATCGCATCGGCAATATGTTCCTCCACTTTTGCCACCGCTTGTTCATCAATCAGTGGACCTTGCTGTATCCCCTCATCTAAGCCATTGCCTAATTGCAAAGCACCCACTTTTTCCGCGATTAATTGGCTAAACGCCTCATATACCCCTGCTTGCACATACACCCGATTGGTACACACACAAGTTTGCCCACTATTGCGAAACTTACTCAACAACAAACCTTCAGCCGCTTTTGCCAAATCCGCATCATCAAACACAATAAACGGCGCATTGCCCCCCAATTCCAAACTGAGCTTTTTAATCTGTTCCGCACTTTGACGAAAAATCGTTCTGCCCACTTCTGTTGAACCCGTAAAACTGATTTTACGAATCGTTGGATTGTGTGCAAAAGTCGTGCTGATTTCGGCTGCTTTGCCACTCACCACACGCAATAAATCCGATGGCACACCTGCTTCATAAGCCAATACCGCTTGTGCATACGCGCTCAATGGCGTTTGACTGGCAGGTTTCACCAACATGGCACAGCCTACTGCCAACGCAGGCGCAGCTTTGCGCGTAATCATTGCCGCAGGAAAATTCCATGGCGTAATCGCAGCACAAACCCCAATCGGCTGCTTAATCACCATCAACTTTTGCGTGGGTTGAAGCGAAGTTAAAATATCCCCCTCTATCCGCCGCGCTTCTTCCGCAAACCAACGAATAAAACTGGCAGCATAATCAATTTCAGCGCGGGATTCCGTTAAACTTTTCCCCTGCTCCATCGTCATCACACGCGCAAGATTGTCTCGATTATCTTGCAATAACTGATACCACCGCCACAACACATCGGCTCGCTCCAAAGCCGTTTTTGCTGCCCATGCTTTTTGCGCCTGAGCCGCTTGCGCAATCATCACATTCAAATCCGCAGCCGTTGTGGTACGCACATACGCCAACACCTCGCCTGTGGCAGGGTTCTTCACCTGCAAAGCATCCGCCAATGGGCTAAACTGCACATCAGGGTGTTGCAACAATTCTTCTATGGTTTTCATTATCGCTCCTTTGTCTTAACATCACACCATCTTAAAACGATGAATGAGGTTCTTGCAAAAACGCTATTTCTTCGGCGGTACTCTCGCGCCCCAACACCTGATTACGATGGGGATAACGCCCGAAGCGGTCGATAATGACTTTATGTTTGATTTCAAAATCCAATGCGTATGGCGTGGTATATTGTTCAAACAAAGGCACGGCTTGTTGATGAATCACACAGCTTTCACTGTGCATCAACGGCATCAACATAAAATGACGTTCGATAGGTTGCATATCCGTAAAACCTGTTTGGCAAACAGCTTCTTGCGCCAAAGCAACCGCCATATTATCTTGTGCAAACGCCATCGGGCTATCACGAAACAAATTGCGCGAAAATTGGTCTAACACAATGATTTCTGCCAAACGTCCTTGCAGGCTGGTGCGCCAATGGTTTAATTCAGAATAGGCTGCCTGCTGCCACACAGTTAAAAACTGCACCCGAATTTGGGCATCAAATTCTGCACTTTTACGAAACCAAAACGGTTGATGTGCTTCGTGAAACCAAAAATCTAATACTGTTTGCGGATTCATCTTAATTTCCTTATGTTTCAACACACAGGACGACACATCAAGCGTCGCCCTATGTGTTGCCCTGAAACAGAAAGGGTTACGCCCCTCCTATTTGAATTATCCGCCATCAATGGCAGGGGTTCAACCGAAAAGGAAATTTGATGAATTCATATTCTTCCCTTTAGGGAAGATGGCTCAATCATTTGAACACGGGGTTATTTCACCTCATCAGGGCAATCCAACTGACTGCGTTACTGGATTGTGAAACGAAAATGCAAAAAAGCCAAGCAAAGATGCTTGGCTTGAAAAACTTGGTGGGTCGTGAAGGATTCGAACCTTCGACCAACGGATTAAAAGTCCGCTGCTCTACCGACTGAGCTAACGACCCGAAAGATGAAATTATAGCAGTTTTTTAGCTGTCGTCAAGATTCTTTTGGATTAGATAAGAGAAATTTTGGTAGAGTCGAATTTTTAGGCAGGGATATGTTATGATTATTTGTTGGTATGGTCGTTCAACATGAATGGCTGTATCACCGATAAAACTATGTTTCAAGAAGGATATTGTGATGAAAAAAGTATTAGCTGTAACCCTGATGGCGTTAGCGTTAGCCGCTTGCTCTCAAGAAGCCAAGCAAGAAACCAAAGAAGCCGCTCAAGCAGTGAGCCAAGATGCCAATAATGCTGCAACCGCCGCCGCTTCGGCAGCCACTGATGCCATTCAAGCAGCGAAACAAAGTGCGGCTTCTGCTGCCAGCGCAGTAGAATCTGGCGCACAAGGTGCGAAAGCTGCTGCTGATAATGCAGTCGCTGAAGCTGCAAAAGCCGCTAAAGAAGCCAGCAAATAAGCATGGTTGGATAGTTGAAAAACCCTGTTAGCTTTAACAGGGTTTTTTTCATCTGAATTTCCTTGCTGGTTGAAACCCTGCCCTCTAGGGCGAATCATCCAAACAAGAGGGGCGTAACCCTTTCTGTTTCAAGACAACACACAGGACGATGCTTGATGTGCCGCCCTGTGTGTTGAAACATGAGCTTAGATTTTATTCATTTCGCCTTGAATCGCGCGAATATTGGCTTCTCGGTCGCGCACCGCTTGCAGCAATGGCGTGGTGTTGCCACCTTTTTTACGCACCACTTCAAGCTGTGCTTTGGTTCGCGCTAAAGCCGCGTGTTCATTGCTGATTTCGCGTTGCAAAATTTGTTTGCGTGTAAATTGGGGTTTACTAGGCGGCGGCAACAACACCACAGCAGGCGCAGCCGTACGAATAGGCGCTGCTGTTTTCATGGGCGCGGCTTTGCGCTTACTGTTTACTGCCACTTGTGCAGTAGTTTTGGGTTGTTTACGCAGTTTGATTTCTAATTTAGGGGGCGCAACTTGAGCAGTTGTTGTAGCACGGCTACTGGTGCGCGCGGCTAATGCGCTATTGGTAACCATATCCGCCGCTTTGGGCATAATCACCACATCATCGTAAGAGCTTAAAATATCTTGGCTTTTCTTTTGATTGATGGCGTGATGGTCTTTTGCTTCGGTGCTTTCTGGTTTCAGCTCGGCTTGTTTTTCAGCTGCCACATCGGTGCTGATGCCGTCCATGCTAGATGCTTGGCAAGTGGAATTGACTTTTACAGTTGAAAAAGCGGCTTTGCCGTCCACTTGGCAAATATAGGTTGTGGCGGCTTGGCTGCTGCTTACCCACCATAGGGCAAGCAAGACAGCGCTCAAACGGGAAAGATTATGGGTCATGTGAACAAAAATTGAGCCAATCAAATTCTTAAATTATAACCAAAGGTGGCGTAAAGTTGGGTTGATTCTGGTTATTTTTGCTCACCATGTAACGCGCTGATTTCACTTGGCAAGGGAAAGCGATGCCAAGCCTGTTCTAAGGGCGCAATCCAATCAAATGAGGTGTTTTGATAGCTTAATTGCAAACGCCAAGCATGAAGAAACAGGCGTTCAGCCTTTTCTCCGCCATAAAGTTCATCGCCTAAAATCGGGCTGCCCAAACTTTTCATGGCAACCCGCAGTTGATGGGTTTTGCCCGTATGCGGTTGCAAGATAAACAAACGCAGATGGGCTTGCAAACTTTGACTGGTGAAATAAGTGATGGCAGGGTGGTGTTGGCTACGGGTCAGCTTCCACGCACCGCGTCTGGCTTTTACCATATCGCCTTGAATCCAACCCTGCTTTTTTTGTGGCTTATGGGTACTTAATGCTAAATAGGTTTTGCCCACTTCGCGCTGGGCAAACTGTTGCGCCAATTCAGCAGCCGCTGCGGCATTCAATGCCAACAACAAAATGCCACTGGTGAGCTTGTCCAAACGATGTACTAACCACACCCGCTCCACCCCCAACACACGCGCCACTTCGGCTGTGAATGCCGTTTCCGCATCATCACGATGCACCGACACCCCAGCCATTTTATTCAACACCACAAAATCTGGATGACGAAAAAGTACCGTAAACATCACGCTATATCACCAAGACAAACCATCACTGAGCAAAGTCATCACGCCCAACACACAAAACAACGCACATGCCGCCCAACGCATCAAACGCGCAGGCACACGCCGCATCACTTGTTCTCCCAAATACACCACAGGCACATTCGCCAACATCAAGCCCAAAATGCTGCCCATCACCACCCAAAATAAATCTTGATATTTCGCCGCCAACAACACCGTAGCAATTTGCGTTTTATCGCCGATTTCCGCCAGAAAAAACAACACAAAAGTGGCAACAAAGGCACCATATTTCAACCATGGGCTGCTGTCATCATCGTCATCTTTATCGGGAATCAACAGCCATAAGCCCACCGCAATAAAACTGCCTCCCACCAACCATTGCAACATGGCAGGCGACACCGTTTGCGTGAGCCACACCCCAAAATAAGCCGATACCGCATGATTGAATAAAGTTGCCACAAAAATGCCTAAGATAATGGCATGTTTTTGCGCGAAACGCGCGGCGAGAAACAAAGTGAGTAATTGCGTTTTATCGCCGATTTCAGCAATCAGCACACCCACCGTTGAAGAAAAAAATGCTTCCATTTCCATACCTCAAAACCATGTGGGCATGAAAAAAGACACACCCAATGCGCCCACACGGACATTGAGTATGTCTTAAGTCTTGCCTGTCTTTACCGTTTTAAGGTAGAAGATGCACATACCATGTTGATTTGATTCAACAATGATGTTGATATGCGCTTTAGCAGCACCTGAAATACTGCCAAATGGCTACTCCCCTAAGAGCAAAGTTAATTATAACATCATCCCCCCCTGATGTGCTTTTTTTGCAAGCAAATTGTCTGATTGTGTCAGAAAAGGTTAGCAAGGCGCGACAAGTCGCAGAATTCTGTTATAGTTACGCGCTTGAAAATCGTTCCAACCCTTTTGCCCAAACCATTGCCCTGTATCGGCATGGTTTGCAAGTTCGCACCAATCATGGCAACACAGCCAAACGGGGATAAATACCGATTCAAATCAGTATTTAACAAAAAATGATTGGATAACTTGTGAACAATGTTTCAGGCAAACATACATAAGACAAACAACAATCATGACAAAATCAACCATTCTTCATATCACCCTCTTGGGGTTGGCTGCGGCTGTTTTGGCAGCGTGTAGCAGCAAAACCACCCCACCTGTTTCCACCACCACTCAGCCCACTGTTGCCCTGCCCACAGGACAGCGTATGCCTGAAGGCACGGTTATCAATCCCACAGGCAGTCCTGCCAGCTATAAAGCGGTTGATTTCCTTGCCATGCCACAATGGCAAGAACAAAATTTCATCAACAGCCTTGAATCTTTTAAAAAAGGTTGCAGCAAGCTCCAAAACAACACCAACTGGCGCAATGTTTGCCAACAAGCCAACCACACGCCTCGCACCCAAGCTGCCGCCAAATCCTTCTTTGAACGCTATTTCACCCCTTGGCAAGTGAGCGAAAACGGCAATTTAGGCGGCACCGTAACAGGCTATTACGAGCCCATTTTACATGGCGACAGCCAACCCACCAGCCAAGCACGTTTCCCCATCTATGGCATACCCAATGACTTTGTATCGGTAAACTTGCCTGCGGAACTGCGTGGCAGCAAAGACACAGTTCGCATTCAGCCCACAGGCAAAAATCAAGGACAAATTACCCCCAACGGCAGCTACACCGCCCATCTTGCTGCCTTCCCCATCAACGAACGCACCCGCGCATTAAAAGGTCGATTTGTGGGCAACCAATTTGTGCCTTATCACACCCGTAGCGAAATCAACGCAGGCGCACTCGACCACAAAGCCCCCATCTTAGGCTATGCCGATGACCCTGTGGAGCTGTTTTTCCTCCAAATTCAAGGTTCAGGTCGCCTCAAAACACCTGATGGACGCTATATCCGTTTAGGTTTTGCCGACAAAAACGAGTTTCCCTATGTGTCGATTGGGCGTTACATGGCAGACAAAGGCTATTTACCCCTTGCCCAAACCACCATGCAAGGCATCAAAGCATGGATGCAACAAAACCCTGCCTATCTTGCCGAAGTGTTAGGACAAAACCCCAGCTACGTCTTCTTCCGCCAACTGGACAGCAACAACGATGGACCGATAGGCGCATTAGGCACACCATTAATGGGGGAATACGCCGCTGCCGTTGACCGCCGCTATATCAGCTTAGGCGCACCGCTTTTTGTTGCCACCACCCATCCCGAAACCCGCATGGGCTTAAATCGCCTGCTGATGGCACAAGATACCGGTTCTGCCATACGCGGCGCGGTGCGTGTGGACTACTTTTGGGGCTATGGCGATGATGCAGGACGGGTTGCAGGCAAAATGAAACATACAGGCTATGTATGGCAACTCCTCCCCAATGGCATGATGCCTGAATATCGTCCTTAAAGAGTATCAACAATCAAAGTCGGGCAAAATTGCCCGACTTTTAATAACAAATTCGTAAATGTTTTAGATAAATACTGAAACATAGTGATAGTAAAATTAATCTTTAATAAATAATTAACTTAGAGTATAAATAATCATCTATGTTTAATTTTAATTGAAGTGAGATGACACCATGAAAGCATTAAGTGTTCGCTATCCTTTTGCTATGGATATTGCTTTAGGTATTAAAACAGTAGAGTTGCGCAGCCGTCCTACCACACATAGAGGAGAATTATTGATTGTATCATCGAAATCGGGGGTAGACTATTACTGTAAAGATACAGAAACAGGTAAGATGTATGAAGCTCCCAAAGGTGCACAAATCTGTGTAGTTAAAGTTATTAATTGCCGTCAGGCAACAATAGATGATGCAGAATTAGCATGTGTTGAACCTGAAGACATTAAAGAAGGCATGTATGCATGGGAGATTGAGATTCAATATATGACAGAATTTGTACCATGTATAGGCAAGTTAAACCTATTTAATGTCCCTGATAGTGAAATTAAAGAGAACCATGATATGCATCATTTCGTATATCAGTTTAAAGAAGTAGTAAAACCTCGATCAAAATACCCTTATATTGCTGAATTCTAAAAATAAGCTGAGCAATTAGCTAAACATATATCTGTCAATTAAAATTTGGGATAAGTTGAAACACACTTATCCCAAATTGATATCGTTTAACTTCTGATTCGTCTCAAGACTTCTTCTTTGCCAATCAATGCCAGCACTTCATCCACACTGGGCGTTTTGGCAGTACCGCATACTGCAAGGCGCAGCGGCATACCGAGTTTACCCATTTTAATGCCCTCCGCTTCGCAGAAAGGTTTAAACAGTTCATGAATGGCAGCGGCATTCCAATCGGTTAAGCCTTCCAATAGTGAAGCAAAGCGCAACATACGCGCAGGTGCGTCTGCGTCCCAATGTTTGGCGATGTCGGCTTCCGCAGGTTCGGCTTTGCGGTAGAAATATAAACATTCATCGGCTAAGGTGTTTAAATCGGGGGCGCGGTCTTTCACTAAGGCTAATACATCGGCTAACACAGGTTTGTCGGTATGTTCGATGCCGCGTACTGCCAAACGGGGTTTGATGAGAGCAGCCAGTTGTTCGTTGGGGGTGGCTTTGATGTGTTCTGCATTAATCCAATAGAGTTTTTTCAAATCCATGCGACTGGGCGAAGGCGAAACGTCTTTTAAGTCAAACCATTCGATAAATTGTTGCATGGTGAAAAATTCGTCATCGCCATGCGCCCAACCCAAGCGCGCCAAGTAGTTCAACATGGCTTCTGGCAAAATACCCATTGCCCCAAAATCGGTAATGGCAACGGTGTCGCCACTGCGTTTGGAGATTTTTTTGCCTTGTTCGTTCAAAATCATGGGCAAGTGGGCATATTCAGGCAAGTGGGCGCCAATGGCTTTGAGAATGTTGATTTGCTTAGGGGTGTTGTTCACATGGTCATCGCCCCGAATCACATGGGTGATGCCCATATCGTAATCATCTACCACCACGCAGAAGTTGTAAGTGGGGGTACCATCGGCACGGGCGATAATTAAATCGTCTAATGCTTCGTTGGGAATGCTGATGTCGCCTTTCACTAAATCATGCCATTTGGTTACGCCTGTGAGTGGGCTTTTAAAACGCACCACAGGTTCACGGTCGGCAGGAATCGGTGGCAATACTTTGCCTACCTCAGGTCGCCAACGGCGGTCGTAAGTGGCGGTACCGTCTTTTTCTGCTTGCTCGCGCATGGCTTCTAATTCTTCTTTGCTGCAATAGCAATGATAGGCATGACCTTGTGCCAATAATTCGGCAATCACTTGTTTGTAACGCTCAAAACGGCGGGTTTGATACACCACGTTGTCCGCATTATCATAATGTAGCCCCACCCATTTCATGCCATCTAAAATAATATTGACTGATTCGGCAGTGGAACGTTCTAAATCGGTGTCTTCAATGCGTAAGAGAAATTCGCCTTTGTGTTTACGCGCAAATGCCCATGAAAATAAGGCAGTACGCACACCACCAATATGCAAATAACCAGTGGGACTGGGCGCAAAACGGGTTTTAACAGTCATGATATGGGTTTCCTATTGATATTAAAGGGGGTATTTTAAGCGTTAACAGCGCGGGCAACAATGCTACAATATTGCCTTTTCTCTCGTATCACAAGCTCCATGAAAAAAACCGTTTCCCCCAAATCATTTGAAGATGCACTCAAGCGTTTGGAAACGCTCACTCACGCCATGCAAAACCATGATATGCCTTTAGAAGAAGCCCTAGCCGCCTATGAAGAAGGCAGAGAATTGGTGCAATATTGTCAAACCAAATTAGCCGAAGTGGAACAAAAACTGCAAGTATTAGAAGCAGGTGAACTAAAGGAGTTAAGCCTTGAACAAAGCGAATGATGGGCAACAATGGCAACAACACGCCCAAGCCCAAACTGAACACATCTTAGAACAACTGCTCCCCCCAGCAGACACCCTACCCCACACACTCCACCAAGCCATGCGTTATGTTACCTTAGGCGGCGGCAAACGTTTGCGCCCCATGCTGGTGTTGGCAGCGGCTCAACTCGGAGCAGCCGAGCCCTGCGCAGTAGAATACAGCATGGCAGCGATTGAACTGATTCATGTGTATTCATTGGTGCATGACGATATGCCTGCCATGGACAACGACAGCCTGCGCCGTGGCAAACCCACTTGCCACATCAAATATGACGAAGCCACTGCCTTGCTCACAGGCGATGCCTTACAAACCCTCGCGTTTGACCTGCTCAGCCGTCCTACCACCCTACCTGCCACGCGCCAACTCCAAATGCTGGCAACCCTCGCCCAGGCCACAGGCAGCCTTGGCATGGCAGGCGGACAAGCCATCGACCTTGCCCATGTTGGCAAAAACATGCAACAAGCCGAATTAGAACACATGCACAGCCTCAAAACAGGCGCATTAATTCGTGCAGCCGTGGCATTGGGCGCTTTGGCTTGCCCCAATCTCGATTCAACCGCGCTACAGCATCTTGACCACTATGCCCAAAAACTCGGCTTAGCTTTCCAAGTGATGGACGATGTTTTAGATTACGAAGCCGACACCGCCACCTTAGGCAAAACCGCAGGCAAAGATGCCCACAACAACAAACCCAACTTTGTCGCACTCATGGGTGCAGAAGAAGCACGCCATTATGCAGAACAACTCATTGCCGAAGCCATCGCCCAGCTTGCACCTTTTGGCGACTCAGCCCAGCCTTTACGCCAGCTTGCCGAATTTGTTACCGCGCGCAAACATTGATTTCTTTTAAAAAACAGCAAATCAGCGTAAAATGACCGCCCAATATTTTTAACTTAACTTCAGGCAGTTTAACTGCCTGATTTTCTTTAGGCACAACAACATGACTGAACCCACCATTCCCCATAGCGAAGAATCCCAATTAGACGAAAACCAAATCATTGCCTTGCGCCGTGAAAAACTCAACGCCATTCGCCAACAAGGCATCGCCTTCCCCAACCATTTTCAGCGCGACAGCCTTGCAGGCGACTTACACGCCCAATACGATGCCCTCAGCAAAGAAGCACTCGACCCCCAAGCCATTCCCGTAAAAATCGCAGGGCGCATGATGCTCAAACGCGCCATGGGCAAAGCCAGCTTTGCCACCATACAAGACGTGAGCGGACAAATCCAGCTATATATCAACAATCAAGGCGTAGGCGAAGCCGCCCACAATGATTTCAAACATTGGGATATGGGTGATATCGTTGGTGCAGAAGGCACCCTCTTTAAAACCAATCATGGCGAATTAACCGTTCGTGTCTCCCAAATCCATTTACTCAGCAAATCCTTGCGTCCCCTGCCTGATAAACACAAAGGCTTGAGCGACCAAGAAATGAAATACCGTCAGCGTTATGTAGATTTAATCGCCAATAACGACTCACGCGCCATCTTTATCAAACGCAGCCAAATCATTCAAACCGTGCGTAACTACATGGTGGACGAACAGTATTTAGAAGTTGAAACCCCAATGATGCACCCTATCCCCGGGGGCGCAACTGCCAAACCATTTGTTACCCATCACAATGCCTTAGATATTCCCCTTTATTTGCGTATTGCACCCGAATTGTATTTAAAACGCCTGATTGTGGGGGGCTTAGAGCGCGTGTTTGAAATTAACCGTAGCTTCCGTAATGAAGGCATGTCGCCCCGTCATAATCCTGAATTTACCATGATGGAGTTTTACGAAGCATTTTGTAATTACCAACGCATGATGGAAATGACCGAAGGCGTGATTCGTGCTGCTGCCCAAGCCGCTTGTGGCACACTCAAAATCAGCTACAACGGCAAAGAAGTGGATTTAG
>JBHADP010000062.1:0-6667 GCA_041855125.1 Neisseria sp.
ATCCGCAATGGCTGCCAACTTTAACTTACGGCGAATACGCTTTAATTGAGCTTGATGCATCATCACTTTCTCCTAAAATACATTGTTGTTGAAGTGAAGCAGATTATCGCCATTTTGCAGCAAAATAGAAAGTCAGATTCCTCGTTTTCAGAGAAAGAAGCACAATATCTGATTCATAACAAACTTTTTTCATATCATCATTCCATATTGCCGTTTCCCACCAGAAACCCTACAATAACCCACACCTAACTTCTTCCTTCTGCCCCCCATGAAACGACTCACTCCCCACGCCACCAATCCAGCCGAACAAACCCTCAAGCATGCCACCCACACCGCCACCATGCTCAAAATGATTGCACACCCCCATCGTTTGATGATATTGAGCCTGCTGCTAGAAAGTGAACGCAATGTGAGCGAATTGGTGGAGGCTTTAGGCATACACCAAACTGCCGTTTCCAACCACTTAGCCAAAATGCGCAGCGGTGGCTTAATTAACTTCACGCGCTATCATCGCGTTTTACAATACCGCATCACTTCCCCTGAAGCACGCGCCATTTTAAATACCATCAGCACCCTGTGTTTAAACAAATAAATCACCATGAAAATTGCTACTTGGAATGTCAATTCCCTTAATGTTCGCTTGCCACAAGTGCAAGATTGGCTACAACAACACCAGCCCGATATCCTAGTATTACAAGAACTCAAGCTCGACCAAGACAAATTTCCAGCCGCCGCCATTCAAATGATGGGTTATCAAGTAGCGTGGAGTGGACAAAACACCTATAACGGTGTTGCCATCATTGCCAAAAACGAAATTCAACAACTGCACACAGGTTTACCCGCCCTACCAGACGACCCACAAAAACGTGTGATTGCCGCCACCATTCAAGGCGTGCGCGTGGTCAATGTTTATTGCGTGAATGGCGAATCCTTAGACAGCCCCAAGTTTACCTATAAACAACAATGGTTTGCCGCACTCAACGCATTCATTCAAACCGAATTGGCACAACATGACAAACTGGTTTTATTAGGTGATTTCAATATTGCCCCTGCCGATTTAGATTGTTATGCACCTGAAAAATGGCAGGAAAAAATCCACTGCTCAAGCCAAGAGCGCGCATGGTTTCAACAATTACTGGCATTGGGCTTAACCGACAGCTTACGCCATCTGCACCCCACCACCCCACTTTATACTTGGTGGGACTATCGTGGGGGGATGTTTAAACGCGGGCAAGGCTTACGCATCGACCATATTTTAGCCAGCCCCGCCCTCGCTGCTACCCTACAAGAAGCGCAGGTGGATACCCTTGCCCGAGGTTGGGAGCGCCCCAGCGACCATGCGCCTGTATGGGCGGTATTCGGGCAATGACAACGTGTTTTCAGGTAAAATAGAGCTAATCCCATTTCAAATCAGTAGCGGCTCGCCGCAAACAGTACGGATAGTACGGCAAGGTGAGCCAACACTGAGTGTTTTAAAGCGGGGTTAGCTATCCAGCCCCTCTCAAACCATCGCTACCAAAGGCTATCCCATGTATTCCCTTGTTCGCCCCCTGATTTTCAAACTCGACCCCGAAACCGCTCATCACAGCACATTAGCCCTACTCAAAAAAGCCCAACAATTCGGCTTATTACCCACCGTTCCCAATCAAACCCAACCTACCAAGCTCATGGGTTTAGCCTTACCCAATCCCGTGGGCTTGGCAGCAGGTTTAGATAAAAATGGCGAATGTATTGATGCCCTTGCCACCTTAGGTTTTGGCTTCATCGAAGTGGGCACCATCACCCCAAAACCACAAGATGGCAATCCCAAACCCCGCTTGTTTCGCGTACCCGAACATCAAGCCATCATTAACCGCATGGGTTTTAACAATCACGGCATTGATACCCTCATTCGCAATGTGCAAAACAGCAAATTCAATGGCATTTTAGGCATCAATATTGGCAAAAACGCCGTTACACCCATAGAAAATGCGGTTGATGACTATTTAATTTGCTTAGAAAAAGCCTATGCACACGCTGCCTATATCACCGTAAACATTTCCTCTCCCAACACAAAAAACCTCCGTGCTTTGCAAGGCAGCGATGAATTGAGCGCATTATTAGGCACATTAAAAAACAAACAAGCCCATTTAGCAGCGGCGCATGGGCGTTATGTTCCCCTTGCCGTTAAAATTGCGCCCGATTTAGATGCGCAACAAATCGCCGATATTGCCCATGTGGTCAAACAAGTGGAGATGGACGGCATCATCGCCACCAATACCACCATTGATAAATCGTCTTTAGGCAACCATCCCCTTGCGAATGAACAAGGCGGTTTAAGCGGCTTACCCGTACGCGAAAAAAGCCATGCGGTATTAAAACAACTGGTTGAGCAAATAGATGGTGCCTTACCCATTATTGGCGTGGGCGGCATTATGACAGGTTCAGATGCAGCCGATAAATTACGCTTAGGCGCCAGCGCAGTACAAGTTTATAGCGGCATGATTTATCGAGGACCTGAGCTGATTAAAGAATGCTTGGCTGCGTGTAAAGCGGTGGTTTAGCAAAAAACAAAAAGTCGGGCAAATGCCCGACTTTTCGCGCCACCCCCAAGGGGGTATACTACAACAGAATTTGTATAAGAATACAAATATATTCTGTGTAATATATCACACAGCGTAGAAAATTCATATTTTTCCTCAGAATGCTTAATTTAATTCTAACACAATTAAAAAAAAACAACTATTTTTAATAATAAACTAACAAAAGTAGTTTGGACTCTTGAATCCAACTGGCAAAAAACCCTTGAATACATGATTCAAGGGTTCATTTTTTGTATGGGGATACGCTTCTCTTAACGCACAATACCGCGTGTAGATTGTTCAAAGAAGGGCTTAAAGGGTTGTAATACTGTGTCATTGGTATCATTTTCTACCATTGCCAACACTTGCGCTTTCGCCTCTTCCAAACTCAAACCTTGGCGATATAACACACGGTAGATTTCTTTTACCTTGGTGATTTGTTCGGCACTAAAACCACGGCGGCGCATACCTTCAGTATTTAAACCCGCAGGTTCAGCACGATAACCCGCTGCCATCACATAAGGCGGCACATCTTTATGCACACCCGCAGAAAAAGCCGTCATGGCATGGTCGCCAATGATACAAAATTGGAATACTAAGGTATAGCCACCCAAATTAACCCAATCACCAATTTGGACATGCCCTGCCAACGATGCATTATTGGCAAAAATGGTGTGATTACCAATCACGCAATCATGGGCAATATGCACATACGCCATCAACCAGTTGTCATCGCCAATACGGGTTTCACCAATTCCCGTTACCGTGCCAGTGTTGAAAGTGGTAAATTCACGAATAGTGTTACCATTACCAATAATCAGCTTGGTGGGTTCATCGCGATATTTTTTATCTTGTGGCTGCGCCCCCAAAGAAGCAAATTGGAAAATACGGTTGTTTTCTCCAATGGTCGTATGCCCTTCAATCACGGCATGTGGACCAATTTCTGTGCCTGCGCCAATTTGCACATTCGCACCAATCACGGTATAAGCCCCCACTTTTACGCTGGAATCTAATTCGGCTTTGGGGTCGATAATGGCGGTAGGATGAATCAGGCTCATAAGACATCTCCGTAACCTAAGCTGCTTGTTTGAGCAGCTTGGCGATATTATTCTACAATACGTTGAGCGCACATAATTTGCGCTTCTACGGCTAATTGTCCCTCTACTTTTGCCACAGCATTGAATTTACCAATACCGCGCTTGTGTGCCAGCAATTCCACTTCAAATACCAACTGGTCGCCTGGAATCACTTGGCGTTTAAAACGCACATTATCCAAACCAGCAAACAAGGTGATTTCGTTTTCACGTCGTTCACTGCTGCCTTGCGACATCACCGCCAACACACCACAGGCTTGCGCCATCGCTTCAATAATCAACACCCCTGGCATCACAGGCGATTCGGGAAAATGCCCCTGAAAAAATTGTTCGTTGAAAGTAACATTTTTAATGGCAGTCAATGATTTACCGGGTTCGGCGGCAATCACGCGGTCCAGCAATAAAAAGGGAAAACGATGTGGCAAAAAATTTTGAATTTCACGCACTTCAATCGGTAATTTGATTTCCATGTTTAACAGGCTTCCTTAATCTTGTTCATTTTGTGAAGAATTGGCGATGATTTGCTCCAGTTGTTTGATTCTCTTCGCCATATCGCTTAAATGGCGCACATGCACGGCATTACGCGCCCATTCTTTATGGGTTTGCATGGGATAGCAAGTAGCATAATGCCCTGCTTCTTTGATGGAGTGGGTAACGGCTGTGCCACCGCCAATGGTGGTACGGTCGGCAATTTCAATATGCCCCACAAACATGGCGGCACCGCCAATAATGCAATATGAACCAATTTTGGTGCTACCTGAAATGCCCGCACACGCAGCAATCACCGTATGTTCACCAATTTGGCAGTTATGCCCAATTTGAACTTGGTTATCAATTTTCGTGCCTTTGCCCACAATGGTATCGGTCATTGCGCCACGGTCTATCATGCTGTTCGCGCCAATTTCCACATCATCATGCAAGGTTACACCGCCTGTTTGCGGAATTTTAAACCACGAATCCCCTGCAAATGCCAAGCCAAAACCATCAGCACCAATCACGCTGCCACCATGTATCGCCACACGGTTGCCCAAAGTGCAGCCATAATAAATCACACTATTGGGGTGTAACACCACTTCATCGCCCAACACGCAATCGTGTTCCACCACCGCGCCCGCTAAAATGCGACAACCTTCTCCCAATACGGTGCGTTCCCCAATATAAGTATGAGCGCCAATCTCGCAACTGGCGGGTACCACAGCCGTAGGTTCAATCACTGCGGTGGGGTGTATGCCGGCACGCGCTTTAATCACAGGCGAAAACAAACGCGCCACTTTGGCAAAGTATAAATACGGGTCTGCTGCCACAATTAAATTGCGCCCTGCAAAATCGTCTGCCATTTTGGGGCTGACAATAATCGCCCCTGCTTGGCTGGCAGTAACATCTGCTTTGTATTTAGGATTCGCCAAAAAGCCAATATGTTGGGCTTGAGCGGCAGCTAAGGGTTGAACACCTTGAACCGCAATGTCTTCGCCACGCCATTCGCCACCCAGTTGCGCGGTGATGTCGGATAAACGATATGTTTGCGTCATTTACTTCATCCTATCCCGCTTAACGGTTCATTTCTTGAATCACTTTTTCGGTGATGTCGAATTTACCATCAATGAAAACCACGTCTTTAAAAATCACGTCATAGCCTTCTTTTTTAATCAATTCCAGCATCACGCGGTCGGCATTTTGCTGTAATGCGGCAAATTCTTCATTGCGGCGCAAATTGTATTCTTCCATAAAACGCGATTGTTCCAAGCGGAATTCATAATCCAATTTGCTGAGTTCTTCAATCAAACGATTGCGTTCCGCTCCCAATTTACTATAAGCAATTTGCTTTTCTAAGGCTTCGCCGCGCTGCTGCATTTCATGCAGTTTTTGCTGTTGGCTGGCAAATTCTTTTTCCAAATCTTGCTGGATTTTTTGCGCCTGTTTCGATTCGCGATACACGCGCTCAATATTAATAAACCCCGGCTTTTTAAAAGAAAACGAACCTGCTGCCCATGCAGGCATCACCAAGCAACAGCCCAATGCTGCTGTTGCTGCCCATTGTTTCCATACTGCTTGTGATTTCATCATACGGCTCGCTTAGAATGTTGTGCCCAACTGGAATTGGAAGCGCTGAATCTCATCGGTTGACTTTTTCTTAATCGGATAAGCATAACTAAACTTCATCGGACCTAAAGGCGACAACCACGTTACAGCCGCACCCGCAGAATAACGCAATTCATTTTTAAACGTTGATTTGTGTCGCACGTCTTGACCATATACGTTGCGGCTCACACCATTCACCACATAATCGCCACTGTTGTTATCATAAGTGTTGCCGTCCCACACGCTGCCTGCATCGGCAAACAAACTCAAGCGCACGGTGCGGCGGTCTTTCACACCAGGGAAAGGGAACATCAATTCTGCCGTACCCGACACCATCTTATCGCCACCATAGCTAATCACATCGCCATATTCATCATACACTTTCGGGCCTAATGTGCCGCTTTCATAACCTCGCACCGAGCCTAAGCCGCCGCCATAAAAGTTTTCAAAGAAAGGTAATTGCTTGGTTTTGCCATAACCATCTGCAATTCCCACTTGTCCACCCAGCATTAAAGTCAGGTCTTTGCTTAATGGGAAGAACCATTTTTGGTCATGGGTTAAGGTGTAATATTGCAAATCGCCACCAGGCAAACCACCATCTAAGCTCACATCGGTAATATAACCGCGTGTTGGCCACAATGCGTTGTCGGTTTTATTGCGTCCCCAACCAATTGAGCCTTTGGCAACCCAACCTTTAAACTTACCTGCGCCTGTGGTGGCATCGTATTGTTTGCCATATTCTCGTACAAACTCACGATAACGCTTAGGCGCACCTCTAAAGGTTTCTACTTGCAAATGCTCTGCCCCCAAGCCCAAATTCACACGGTCGTATTCCGTAATCGGAATGCCCATACGCGCACCCAAACCTAAGCGCGTGGTTTTATATTGTTGTGTGCTGGAAGACTCTTTGCGTGGGTCGTACACCTTGCCATA
>JBHADP010000063.1:0-6155 GCA_041855125.1 Neisseria sp.
CAATAAGTTGGCAGGTAGGCGACCTGCTTTCACTTCATGTGAGAAGAAATCGATGATTTGTGCCGCGATGCGTTTTGAATTTTCATCGGGGTCGGCAAATTTGCTGTTACGGTCGTAAGCATCGGTTAATACGATGGCAACGATTTTGTCTAAATCACATTCTAAATAATGTGTACCAATGCGGTCATCGGGTTTAACCAATGGAATCGGCTGACGGTTGGGCGGTGTGCCCACATCAAAATACACATCGTGCATGGTTTCCAATAAGGGGTTTTGTTTGGCATTCACTTCGATGATAACGTGTTTAGCCGCTTTCAATACTTCGTTACAATGACCAATGCCCATGGCTGGAATGATTTTGCCTTCAGCCGTAATGCCTGTGGCTTCAATAATGGCAACTTGCATTTCACCATAGAAACCATTGCGGATTTGTTGTTCCACATGAGATAAGTGCATATCTTGGTAGGCGATTTTGCCAGCATTGATGCTATTGCGGATACCTGGGTCGGATTGGAAGGGGTTGCGGAAGCTCACGCAATCTGCTGCTGCCAATACGCCATCACATTCAGGGGCAGTTGACGCACCTGTAATCATGCCAATGGCAAATTCTTCGCCACGCGCATGAGCCGCTTTCGCACGTTCTGCAATCGCGGTGGGCAAGGCTTTAGGATAACCTGCACCTGTGAAGCCACTGATGCCCACAGTCATACCGTTTTTAACAAATTCAGCCGCTTGCTCGGCTGACATAATTTTGGCGCGTAAACCTTCGTGCTGTACACGTTCTGCTGCTTGATTGCTCATCTCGATTCTCCTCTATGATAGAAAAAGCTTTATATACTGGCAAAGCCAAACGCTTTGATTAAGGCGTTGCGGGGATATTAGCAAAATATTTTGCCATTGTTAAGATGCGTTATATGGGAAAACCGTGTCTCGCACAATAAAACCGTTTCCTATACTACCAATCAGGGGCAACATGTTATTATTTACATTCACTCTTTATTCGCAAAAATCTCAACAATAAATCTCATCATAATAAAAATTATTTATTACGCCATGCACATTTTACCTATTTTACCGTCATCATAAAGTGAAATTGCCTCATAATGTGCGTTCACAGCCGTGATGACACTTTTTGATTGAGAGCAGATGCCATGAAACTGACCGAGCTAGAAGATTATTATCAACAAAATCGGGTGCATTACAGCGAATTATTTGACTTGCGTATTCATCGCGCTTTAAGTTGGCTCAAAAAAGCAGAATCAAGCAGCAAAGATTTAGATGCTTGCTTTATCGCGCTTTGGATTGCGTTTAATGCAGCTTATGCACGCGAGATGGAACACACCTCCACGCCCTCCGACCGCAGTGATTCGCAACAATTTCTCTATACCGTGTGTCGGGTGGATAAAAGCAATCGCATTTACCATTTATTATGGCAAACGTTTTCTAAAAATATCCGTGTGTTGTTAGACAACCCTTACACCTTTCAGCCCTTTTGGGAATATCACAATGGGCGCACCAGTGATAGTGCATGGAGAGAAGCCTTTGAAGAAGCCAAAAGCCGCACCAATACCGCTTTAGCCGAACAAAATACAGGCTTGGTCTTATCCAATGTGTTTGCCCGCCTCTATACCTTACGCAATCAAATTGTGCATGGTGGCACCGTTTATAATAGCCCCTACACCCGCGCCCAATTACGCGATGGCTGCGCGATTTTAAAACAATGTATTCCCTTAATTTTACAAATCATGCAGGAAAATCATACGCTACCCGATTGGGGCAAACCATTTTATCCGCACGTTGATGCACCATAAAGAAAAGGGAAGCCCATCCTTCCCTTTCGTTGAAACCATTTCTATTGTTGTGTGGCTTCTCTATCCAATACCGCCATTGCTGAACGCAAACGCTGCCATGCCAAGCTGTCTTGTTCTGCCAAGGCATTCCATATCGCATCTTCACTCATAACACTGTATTCGCCTTGTGTGCGTAAATCCACCGCCAAACCCTGTTCTACGGCTTCAGTATATAAACGAAATGTGTCGCTAAAGTAAAACTGCGCCAACTGCTGCATAATGACCATACCGCGTTGCCAATCTTCTTGCGCGGCTGCAAATTTTGGCAAAAGCTGCTGCCATTCTGCATACAGCTTTTGCATTTCACAAATATGCGCTTGGACGGCTTCTGCGTTTAATTCTGTCGCTTCGCTCATGCGGATGCCTGATGATAAGGGCGAGACAATCGATGCACGGTATCCACCAATAATTTGGCGTGTTCAGGATTGGCATGCTGATTGATACCATGCCCTAAGTTAAAGACATGCCCACTGCCTGCGCCATAGGCTGCCAAAATTCGTGCCACTTCCGTTTCAATGCTTTCAGGTGTGCCAAATAAGGCAAAGGGGTCAAAATTGCCTTGCAATGCCACTTGATTGCCCACCCGAGCGCGCGCTTCGCCGATATTACACGTCCAATCCAAACCCAAAGCATCTGCACCAATGGCTGCCATTTTTTCCAACCACAAGCCCCCTCCTTTGGTAAACACAATCACAGGCACACGGCGACCTTCGTTTTCACGAATCAAGCCATGGATAATTTGCTGCATATAACGCAAGCTAAATTGCTCAAACGCCGCATCGCTCAACACTCCGCCCCAAGTATCAAAAATCTGTACCGCTTGTGCGCCTGCGCGAATTTGTTCATTTAAATAGGCAGTAACGGCTTGAGCATTGATATCTAAAATGGTGTGCAACAAGTCGGGGCGTGAATACATCATGGTTTTGATGGTGCGAAATTCTTTACTGCTGCCCCCCTCCACCATATAACACGCCAAAGTAAACGGACTGCCTGAAAAGCCAATCAATGGCACACGTCCATCTAACGCACGCCGAATAGACGACACTGCATCAAACACATATTGCAGCTTTGCCATATCAGGCACGGTTAAACGCACAATATCGGCTTCATGTTGCAAAGCACGTTCAAACTTCGGTCCTTCACCTTCGGCAAAATACAAACCCAAGCCCATGGCATCAGGCACGGTTAAAATATCTGAAAACAAAATCGCAGCATCTAAATCAAAACGTTCTAATGGCTGAATGGTAACTTCGGTTGCCAATTCGGTGTTTTTACATAAATCTAAAAAACTACCTGCCCGCGCACGAGTGGCTTTGTATTCAGGCAGATAACGTCCTGCTTGGCGCATCATCCAAATGGGGGTGTAGTCCACATCTTGTTTTAATAAGGCACGTAAAAAAGTATCGTTTTTTAATTCAGTCATGTTGGGGCTTTCGTGGGTTAATTGAACGCGGGGCATCATATCATATCGCCCCTTAGATTTAAAATTCATGCGGTTGCCTGAATAAAGTGAGCGTGTATAATGGCGGTTTTGCGGTTTTCAGAAAGCGACTCTCTTATGATGATACACCCTCAATTCGACCCCATTGCCTTGTCATTAGGACCTTTGGCAATTCGTTGGTATGCGTTAAGCTATATTGTTGGCTTTGTGCTGTTTATTTGGCTGGGGCGGCGGCGTATCAAACAAGGCAATAGTATTTTCACGGCTGAAATGTTAGATGATTTTCTCACATGGGGCATTTTGGGTGTGATTTTGGGGGGGCGATTGGGCTTTGTGTTGTTTTATCAGCCTGCTTATTATTTGGCACACCCGATGGATATTTTAAAAGTGTGGGAAGGTGGTATGTCGTTCCACGGTGGTTTTTTAGGGGTATTGGTGGCAACTTGGCTGTTTGCGCGTAAACATCAATTAAAGTTTTTGCAAACCACTGATTTTATCGTGCCATTAGTGCCATTGGGTTTGGCTTCTGGGCGTTTGGGCAATTTCATCAATGGTGAATTGTGGGGACGCATCACGCACCCCAATCAACCTTGGGCAATGGGTTTTCCGCAAGCCGCGTATGAAGATGCCCAGCTTGCTGTGAGCAATCCAGAATGGGCAAGCTGGTTAAGTCAATATGGTGCTTTGCCACGCCATCCCTCACAACTGTATCAATTCGCTTTAGAAGGCATCACATTATTTATCATTGTGTGGCTGTTTTCCAGTAAACCGCGCCCCACAGGTCAGGTTACAGCATTGTTTTTAGCAGGCTATGGCTTGTTTCGCTTTATTGCAGAATATTTCCGCCAACCCGATGGACATTTGGGTTTATTAACCTTAGGCTTATCGATGGGACAATGGCTAAGCCTGCCCATGCTGGTGTTGGGCATCATTGGTTTGGTTTATTTTGCTCAAACCAAAACTTCATCGCATACTTCTTAAGCGGTGATGTGGATTTAATTGAGGAAAACACATAGGACAACGCTTGATATGTTACCCTATGTGTTGCAAGCACCAATTACACACCCACCCCATCATCATGGCTTGCTTTCAGGCAAACACGCCAACACGTGTTCCATCCATATAGGCTGATTTGCCTTTTGCCATGCAACTGCAGTTGTGGTAATGCTGATATTTTCAATAATTGGTAACACACAAACATGAGCAGGGGCAAGCCTTTGCAAGGAAAGGGGCACCAAAGCAATGCCTTGCCCACAACTCACAAAAGCAATTTGAGAAGCGGCTGAACGCACCTCATACAAAATACGCGGTGAAAACCCTTGCGCCCGACACGCTGCAATGACCGTATCAAATGATGATGGGCTAACAGAACGGGCAAACATCACAAACGCTTCATTTGCCAATTCACTTAATGACACCTCACTTTGTTGTGCAAAACGATGCCCCCAGGGTAATGCCACCGCCAAACGCTCTTGCGCCAAAGTGCGCACCGCCATTTCCTTGCCCACCTCCCCTTCCAAACGAGCAAATGCCAAATCTATCGTGCCAGAACGCAATAAAGGAAGGGCTTCCACACTGTCTATTTCTTTAATCGATACGGTTAATTGGGGAAACTGTGTTTTCAGCCTCTCTAAAAAAGCAGGCAACACATCAGTGAGAGCTTGAGTGATTGCGCCTATGGTGAGCGTGGCATATTGCCCTTGTAAGGTTTCATACACCGCTCTTTCCAACTGTTGCATGTGTTCGGCAAATTTTTGTACCGCAGGTAAAATGGCGCGCCCTTCTGGGGTCAGCCGTGTTCCTTGTCGGGAACGCTCAAACAGTTTGACTTTTAAAGCGTGTTCCAACACTTTAATGTGTTCTGTTAAAGGCGGCTGCGATATGCCTAAGGCTTCAGCCGCCCGCCCAAAATGTTCTTTTTCCGCCACGGCAAGAAATAAGCACAAATGGCGTAGTAAACGAAAATTAATCATATCGTGATAGCTTTTTCAGATGATGGCATTACTTAATCAGTATTTTAAGTATCACAAACGTCCTTGTATAGTATGCCCATGATGGTGATAACAAGAGAGATGATGATGTTTGGCATAACGGATATAGGAGCTTATACGCTGACGGTGGTGATATTGATTGTGTTGCCCGGCCCTAATTCAATGTTTTGTATGGCGGTGGCAGGACAATATAGCGCGAAAGTGGCGCGCCGTGCGATTTTGGGTACATTTTTAGGCAATGGTATCTTGATTACGGCTTCAGCTTTGGGAGCGGGGGCGATATTAACCAACTACCCCATTTTGTTTGACGGCATTAAGCTGGTGGGAGGGCTGTATTTAGCCTATTTGGGCAGCAAATTATTGCTGGGCGCATGGCAAAGTTGGCAAGGTAAACAGACCGCCACCCCCATCCATGTTTCCTCGCTCAAGGTGTTTCAAAAAGCCTTAACGGTGGCATTGCTCAATCCCAAAGGCTTACTGTTTTTTCCGTCCATGATGGTGCAATTTGTTCAACCCCATCAAGGTTCTCCTATTATCAGCTTGGCAATTTTAGGTTTGATTTTTCAAACGGTGAGTTTGATTTATTTAAACTTAATCGCCCCCACCGCCAGCCACATCACGCATTGGGCAAGCCATTATCGTAAAGTTGGCGCGGCAGGCAAAGGCGGGGTAGGAATGATGTTTATTGCATTTGCCACCAAACTATGGCTTACCGCTGTGTAACATTACTGCTTACCACAACATGCCTTATATTTTTTGCCACTTTCGCATGGGCAAGGGTCGTTGCGTCCGACTTTATCGCCTTCACGGCGCACGGTGGTGGGTTTGTTTAACACCGCCTGCCAAAACAGATAAATATCCAGTAACACATGA
>JBHADP010000064.1:0-4714 GCA_041855125.1 Neisseria sp.
AAACTGATTCATGCCATTTTCACAACGAATCAGTTTTTGGTTTAAAGTGTGCTGCAACAAGGCATCGTTTTGTGGTAAGGCATCGCGTTTGGCTTCGTGGTGCCATAAATGATAGGCGATGCCGCCAAATTTTAGATTGCGCCGTTTTAAGCCTGAATGATACAAACGCGCAGCAAATTCGCTGTCTTCACGCCCCCAGCCCACAAAGTCATTATTAAAACCATTCACGGCTTGAGCATCAGCAAGAAAGAAACCCATATTACAGCTTTTAACAGCTTTGGCACTTTGATTGAGTGTGCGCCCAATCAGTTTGCGTAAACCCGCGCAGCGCAAGGCAGCGTGTTTTTTTTCAATGCTGGCGTGATAAAACGGTAAATGAAAGGGTTGGGGCAAGGGCGCGCGCAGCAATGCTTGCGTGCTATCAGGCGTGAGCAACACACGGCTGCCTTGTACCCACACGCCCAGTTGTGCAGAAGCAATGTGGTCGCGAATAAATTGCGGATGTAACACCATATCGCCATCAATCAAGACAATATATTCCCCTGTGGCTTGTGCTAAGGCACGATTACGCGATTGGGCAGCACGAAAACCATCGTCTTCTTGCCAAGAATGTAAAATGGGAACAGGGCTGGTGGCTTGAAAACGGCGAATGAGTGCGGCGGTTTCTTCGCCTGAACCATCATCCGCCACAATAATTTCTTTGGGTAACACCGTTTGCTGTACAGCCGATTCCAACACCAAGCCTAAGGCATCGGGGCGATTATAAGTGGTGATGATTAAAGAAACGCTTAATGCTTGATTGCGTTCGTTTAATTTAATGTATTTATAGAAAGAACCCAGAGCATTGGAAACTGCAATGGTGAAACCATCGCTACCATAACGCCAACCGCTTTTGAAGCCATAATGTTTGATAAATGCCGTGATGCCGTGCAATAAGGCAGCTGGAATGGAAGTGTGTTTGCAATAGCGGTATTGTTCGGCATACAGCGTTGAATAATGCTGCATTTTTTGAATCAAACCATCGGCAGAATCAAACGAATAATGCAGTAAGTCGCCTGTTAGGGGCGTGAGAACCGAATCGGATTGTCGTTCAATCGCTTCGTGTACTTGGCGATTGGAAAATTGTGTGTGTGCGCGATGATATAAGCGCGGCAAAATATCGGGATACCAGCCACAGGCTTGAATCAAGCGTCCGCGATAATGGTTTAAACGCGATAAGGTGTAAATATATTGCGGACGGCTTAAATCGGCAGCTTGTAAGCTGTGTTGTAATTCGGGTGTGAGGATTTCATCGCTGTCTATGCTGAAAATCCAATCGTGTTTGGCAAGTGAAGCCGCCAGATTTTTCATGGCACCAAAGCCAATAAATTCATGATGATGAATACTGACATTAGGATAACGGGCGGCAATGGCTAAGGTGTCATCGGTTGAGCCATTATCTAAGAGTAAGACTTCATCAAAAATATGTAAGGCATCTAATACTTGTGGTAAATAGCGCGCAGAGTTTTTCACCAACATGGTGGCGGTGATGGGCAATAAAGTGTCGGTCATAATCCAGTTAAGTGAGAAATAGGGTGGGGGAAGTGTAACGTAGCCAACCGAAGCTGACAATTCGCTTGAATGAAGATGCAAACAAGGTTATTGATAATGGATATTCAGAATAATTGTAAACTCTATTTGGCACCCATGCAGGGGCTAACCGATGCACCGATGCGTGATTTATTGACGCGCATCGGTGGTTTTGATGAGTGTGTGAGCGAATTTGTCCGCATCACGCATACGGTGCATTCACGCGCCACTTGGTTGAAATATGCCCCTGAAATGGCTCAAGGCAATCAAACGGTGAGCGGTGTGCCGTGTACGGTGCAGCTATTGGGCAGTGATGCGGAGAAAATGGCAGAAAATGCGTTGATGGCGGTGCGCTATGGGGTAAACAAGATTGATTTGAATTTTGGCTGTCCTGCGCCCACGGTGAATAAGCATCAGGGCGGAGCGGTTTTATTAAAAGAGCCTGAACGGGTGTTTCATATTGTAAACACTTTGCGCCAAGCCTTGCCTGCTTCGATTTTATTAAGCGGTAAGATGCGTTTGGGTTATGAAGATACGCGGTTGGCATTGGAAAATGCGTGTGCGATTGCCGAAGGGGGCGCGTGTGAATTGACGGTGCATGCGCGGACTAAGGTGGAGGGTTATGAACCGCCTGCCCATTGGATTTGGGTGCGTAAAATTGCGGAAACGGTGCATATTCCTGTGGTGGCAAATGGTGATGTGTTTTGTTTGGCAGACTATGTGGGGATTCGGCAGGAGAGTGGCTGTGAACGGGTGATGTTGGGACGTGGCGCGGTGATGCGTCCTGATTTGGCGCGCCAAATTAAGCAATATGAACGCGGTGAAACGGTGGTGGAGATGCTGTTTGGTGAGGTAGTGGGGTGGATACGGTTGTTTTTTGCGTTGTGTTTGGCAAAGGAAGCAGAAAATAAATATGCGGTGGCGCGTTTAAAGCAATGGCTAGGGATGTTGAAAAAGGTATATCCTGAAGCACAACGTTTGTTTGATGCCATACGCACGTTGAAAGATGCTCAAGCGATTGAGCAGGTATTACAAACATGGTAAGTAAATGATTAAGGAGAGAACACATGAAGACAATGCGTTTATTATGGGCTGTGGTGGCGATAAGTTTGGGGGCGTGTAGCAGCTTAGATGGTAAAACCGCACATGAGATGGTGAAGGTGTCGGCGCAGCGCAGTTGGACGCAAGATTCTCAATATAATTTTGCAGGGGAAATGCAGGTGTCGGGCAGGGAGCTGACACAGGAAGAATTATCGCGCGCGCTCACCAACCATAAGGGGAGTTTGGTTGGCATGGCAGCAGATGCGATGAAAGAATATCCTGCGATGGGTTATTATTTGGAACAGAGTCGGATTAAGATGACAGGCGCGGTGGATTTGCCTGCTCAAAAGGTGGAGCTGATACCTGAATGGTCGGTGCAAACTCGTAATGACCATGCTTCTGTGCGCATGCCGATATTGTTTGATGGTAATGATATGAGTGTTACGGTGGATATGCCTGTGGCGGTGCCAATCATATTGAATTTTTTGGTGGAACCTGCTATGCGGGCGCGTTTGGTGCATGAGCCGATTCGGTTTACTTTAGCCGATGCCAGTAAAAAGGCATCACAGCAGCTGATTAAAACAGCGATTCAAGCCGCATGGATTGCCAGTAGTCGCGCTTATCAGGATATGCCTGCCGAGCAGTTTCAACTGTTGCCATTAGATGCGTTTGCACAAGAGAGTGGAGCAAAATACCGCATTGGTTTGCAATGGACAACACAGAATCAGCAAGTCTATTTTAAAGCGTTTACCCATCATTGGGGATTGGCGTTTGACCGTTTGCAGCAAGAACAGCCTGAGCCACATGTGAACGCGCAAGCCTATCAAAACCTGCGTGCTGCTATGATGAAATGGGCGCAAAAGTGGTTGATAGAAGAAGATTGGCTTGAGCCTTTATTCGGGCAAAATGTGATGCGTAATTTGTATTTAGATGGCAAAGGGCGTTTGGTGGGCTATCGGGATTATGGGCAAAGTCAGGGTAAAAAACAGGTGTTAAATGTGGAAACCCGCATGAAGTTGTTTAACTTTGGCAAGCCTAAGTTTAGCTTTCAGCCTGTGGCGGGGAAAAGCATTTCATTGGCTGAATTATTGAAATCCATTCAAATTCAACGGACAAATAAATAATGAAAAAAGCTCTCTGATTGTCAAAGCTACAATTAGAGAGCTGGCAAAATTGGATGGGGAGGCGCTTAATAGAATGACCTGCTGAGTTTATCAACAGCCTTAATGATGTCGGGTATCCTGTGCTTTCCCTGCAATCCTTGTACAAGTTCTTTGGCAATATTACCATCAAAATCAATCGTAGTAACATATAAAGGGTGCTTACTCATACCGCGATATACCGCATATTCTGGTGTAATGCCATAAAAATATGTCTTAGCTATACCAATGATAGGTTTCTTAATGGACAATTCATCGTATAAATATTTACCAAGCCCTGCTCTATCTTTACCATCTAAATACACATACCCATCAATGATGATAACATCAAAAGGTTTTTTGATTTTCTTTATCAAATCTAATAAACATGGCATTTCTCTTTTATAAAACTGACCAGATTGATAAGGATTGACATGATGAACAATTGTTTTATATTCATTTAATAATACGTTGCTCTCAATACCAGTAAACCTAATTCCTGCAACTGTTGCTATGGTTTTATGATCAATATCATGATAGCAAACATCTAAAATAAGATAAATCAAAAATATCCCCCTTTTTATCGAGATAAAGTTCTAATATACCAACCGAAATTAAAAAACTGGCACATATCCACATAAAATAAAAGAACAAATCATCAGCATGATGGTGTTCTTGGATAAGATCTTGTATATCTTGTCTTTTATGAAAGGTCGCATTGTCCATGACAATGACACTCTTTGGGGGTAGTTCAGTGCATAAGCATAAGGGCGATATGAGCTACTTTTAAGCCCACTTTCATCAAGATAAATGATCGGATGATTGTCTTGTTTGAATTGCTCAAGTTGTTCTATAAAGGCTTGTCTTCTGTCAGGGTTGGCACAAGGATGTTTTAAGCGCTTTTTTTACGAGTCACGTTAAGGCGTTTTAATGCCTTGCTGATAGCTCTATCAGAACAGTTAAAG
>JBHADP010000065.1:0-4134 GCA_041855125.1 Neisseria sp.
CCACAAAACACGCCTGCTTCTAAGGTTACATTGTCATATACCGACACATTGTTTTGAATCTTACAATGATTGCCAATACGCACACGATTGCCCACAAAAACATTTTGTCCTAAAGAACAATGCTCGCCAATGTGTGCGCCTGCACAAACGTGTACAAAATGCCAAATGCGGCTGCCTGCACCAATGTGTGCGCCCTCATCAACAATGGCAGACGGGTGAACGGTGTAATTCATGGTGCAAGCTCCTCTGGAAAGTTGCTGATAATGCGATGGCGTGGGCTGCACAACACCTGTCCCAAATATTGGTCATTTTCATAGCTGCCATCAGCGGTGGCGCGTGAAATGGTAACACCTGCTTCTTCTGCGTGGCTTTCACTCATGCGGTCTATACTGTGATACACGGTATAGAAATAATTGCCGTTTTGTAATACCAAATTGCTCCACAGGGTGCGTCCAACACCATTCCAACGCGGTGAACGCGCAATGGCGGGCGCACGCTGGTTTTCAAATACCAATTCAGGGCGCGAAGGATAGCCAAATTGATAACGGTATTTGCCTGCTGCTTCGGTAACTTGTATGGTTTTACCTTGTGAGGTGGTGCAAGAAAAAATGATTTTGCTGTGGGCGTTGGCAGCCACCAATATCATCATGCCCATGAGATACACTTTATTCATCAAATTTCCTTTTCGGATGAAACCCCGCCATTGATGGCGGTAGAATTTGGTTTTATTGGGTTGGGGCGTAACTACGTCCAAGTTCAGGGCAACACGTAGGGCGATGCTTTGAGTGTTGTCCTGTGTGTTGAAACATTGTTAATACACCAATGGTAAGGACACGGTTTTATTATCACGCGCTGATAAATACGCGGCTATCAGCAATTCCAGCGATTTTAAGCCTTCTCGTCCATCGGTAATGGGTTCGGCTGTGCCACGCATCACATCAATCACATTGCGATAATACAAAGGATGCCCAAAACCATAAACCGAAGTGGTTTCATAATTGGCGGTTTTCACCTGTTCATCGTAATCACGGCTGTCGGCAAACTGCCATTCTTGAATATCGTTCACCGCCACACCGCCAATGCGAACCGTGCCATGTTCACCCAAAATGGTGATTGAACCTTCCAAGTTTTTCGGATAGGTACACATGGTTACCGCCATTGAACCCAATGCACCATGCCGCCAACGCAGGTTTACCACGGCGGTGTCTTCGGTTTCGATGTCGCGATGGGTGGAAATCATGGCTTGTACATCTTGAATTGGGCCAATCAGCCATTCGGTTAAATCCACATAATGGCTGGCTTGGTTCATCAATGCACCTCCATCAAATTCCCATGTGCCGCGCCAACCGCCGCCTTGGTCGTAATACGATTGTGGGCGTGTCCAAAAAACATTCAGATGCACCATATAAATGTTGCCAAAGCGTTTTTCATCGATGGCGCGTTTTAACAGTTGCAAGGTGGCATTGAGGCGATTTTGTTTCACCACAAATAGGCGTTTGCCTGCTTGGTCGGCTGCTTGCACCATGCGTTCGCCATCGTGCAAACGGGTTGCCATGGGTTTTTCAGTAATCACATGAAAACCTGCTTGTAAGGCTTGCACCGCTTGTTCGGGGTGTAAACCCGATGGGGTGGTGATGATGATGATATCGGCATCGGTTTCGGCAAGCATTTGGGCATAGTGGGCATAGCCTTGTGCTTGAGTGCGTTCAACGGCTGCTTGCAGATGCGCAGGATTGATGTCGCACACGGCAACCAGTTCGCAATCGTCTTGCAAGGCTTCAAGTGCGCCAAAATGGTTGTTGGCGATGCGTCCGCAGCCCACAAGGGCAAATTTGATTTTACGTTGGGTGATGGTTTCGTACATGATGAAATCGGAACAAGAGTTGAAATAATTAGGCTTTAACAACGTGTGCGCCGTGCAATTTACCGCGTGTGTCCACAATCAGTTGGGCGTGTTGGCGAATGAGCGCATAGTCGAATTTGTCGTGGTCGGTGGCAAGAATCACGCCATCAAAACGGGCAAGATTCTCGGCGGTGAGTGGTTCGCTGCTTAAATCAAAATGGTGTTCACGCATTTTGGGAAACACAGGCACATGGGGGTCGCTGTATGCTACCTTGGCACCCAAATCGCGCAGCAATTCCATAATCACCACGGAAGGGCTTTCGCGCATATCGTCCACATTTTTCTTATAGGCAATGCCCAACACTAAAATATGGCTGTCTTTAATGGCTAAACGGCGTTCATTTAATGCCAACACGGTTTTATTCACCACATATTGCGGCATGGCAGAATTGACCTCGCCTGCCAATTCAATAAAACGGGTGTTCACGCCATATTCACGCGCTTTCCATGTTAAATAAAAGGGGTCGATGGGAATGCAATGCCCGCCCAAGCCTGGACCGGGGTAATAAGGCACAAAACCAAAAGGTTTGGTGGCAGCCGCGTGTATCACTTCATGAATATCAATGCCCATTTTATCTGCCACGATTTTCATTTCATTCACCAAGCCAATATTCACGGCGCGATGGATGTTTTCTAATAACTTGGTTAATTCTGCCGCTTTGGTGGAACTTACGGGAACCACTTGGTCGATAGCAGGTTGATATAAAGCCATGCCCACTTCTAGGCAAGCAGGGGTATGCCCACCGATGACTTTGGGAATGGTGCGCGTTTCAAAATCGGGGTTGCCAGGGTCTTCGCGCTCGGGCGAATACACCAAAAACACGTCTTGACCCACCACTAGGCCTGTTTCTTGCATACGTGGCAACAGTTCTTCTTCAGTTGTGCCAGGGTAGGTGGTGCTTTCTAATGATAAAACTTGCCCTGCGCGTAAATAAGGTTTGACGGCATCGGTGGTTTGAATCACAAAGCTGATATCGGGTTCACGGTATTTATTCAGCGGCGTGGGAACGCATAAGATGATGGCTTCCACTTCACTGATGCGTGAAAAATCGGTGGTGGCTTCAAAACCTGCTTGGCAGGCAGCCGCAATTTTATGGGCAGGAATATGCTCAATATAGCTTGTGCCTTGATTGAGTTGGGCAACTTTATCGGCATCAATATCAAAGCCCAACACGGTGTAGCCAATATCGGCATAGCGCAACATTAAGGGTAAACCCACATAGCCCAAGCCAACAATGCCAATTTTGGCGGTTTTGTCGGCAAATTTTTGTAACATAAGCTGTTTCATGATTCAAACTCAATCGAAAAAGAAAGAAGAGGAAGAGGGGCGCAGCGTCCATTTAATGTCTTGACCCACCAAACCTACGGTGGCGGTGCGCCAAAATGGTTCTTGCTGCAAAATGGTTTCAGAGGGGGCAAATTGAAATAAACTGCGTGCATCATTGCCTAAAATTTTGGCAGATTGATACAACACGATTTCATCTACTAAATTTTGTGTGAGCAAGGCACCTGCTAAAGTTGCGCCTGCTTCCACCATCACTTCGCCCAAGCCTTGTTGGGCTAATAAACGCAAGGTATCGGCTAAATCCAGTTGCCCTTGTGCGGTGGCTTGTGGGTGCAAGATTTGAATATGTGCATGGGCAAGATAAGGCGCAAGACGGGCAGGGTCGGTGATTAAGGTTACCAACAGCGTGGGTGCATCGGCATGTTGAACAACATGGCTGTGTAGGGGAGTGCGTAATTGGCTGTCTAAAATCACGCGCGTGGGTGAACGCAAGATGGGGAAAGAACGCACGGTGAGTTTTGGATTGTCTGCTAATAGGGTTCCCACCCCTGTTAAAATTGCGCAACTTTCAGCGCGTAACACTTGCACATCTTCTCGGGCGGCAGAACTGGTAATCCATTGACTGTTGCCGCTGGCAAAAGCAGTTTTACCATCTAAACTGGCAGCGCATTTCAAACGAATAAAAGGGCGTTGGCGTTCAATACGCGATAAAAAACCACGATTCAGCTCACGCGCTTCGTGTTCCATCAAACCTTCCGCCACCGTGATGCCTGCTGCCCGCAACATGGCTAAGCCGCGCCCTGCTACTAAGGGATTCGGGTCGGTCATGGCAGCAACCACCCGTTTGACACCTGCGGCAATCAAGCCTTCAGCACAAGGCGGTGTGCGTCCATAATGGCTACACGGCTCCAGCGTAACATAGGCAGTCGCACCCCGCGCCCATTCG
>JBHADP010000066.1:0-18260 GCA_041855125.1 Neisseria sp.
AAAAAACGGCTGCCATCATAAGCAAGATGCAATGCCCAACGGCAAACGGGTTTATCCGATAAAAAAACGGTCATAATATGGCTTCAATAAGAGAGCAACGTGGCATTATATAGTGAAAAATCAAAGCAAGGCGGATTCATCACAAATTCCTCTATGCTTGAAATTACCCTATTTATGGTGGTCGTGTGGATTTGATTGGGGGGAATGACTTTCTCTCTCTAATGAGCGCAATGCATCAAACCATGCTTGATGTGTTGAAACATCATTGCTATGGTTTTTATCAATATAAAAGCCTAAACCATACGGCTTAGGCTTTGTGATACAAGAACGATGTTAATCTAACGTATTTAACAAGGCTTGTGATTTGGCTTGAATCTCGCCTGTTGATTCTTCAATCAATTCCAACAAGGTTTCACGCGCAGCATCAGGGTCGCCAATTTCGATGTACATTTCTGCCAATTCGTATTTAGCTTCTAATGGTGCGGTCATGCCCACGGATTCAGACACAAAACCAGGGTCGGCAACGGTGGCGCTGCCCACTTCAACATGAATATCATTCCATTCAACCGCAGGTGCAGCAGGCACATCTACCAAACCAATGTCTTCGCTACTGCTCCAACTGAGTGTGTTATCAGTTGCTGTTTGAGCAGGTGCTGCCACAGGCGCCACTTGAGCAGGTTCATCTAATAAAGAGAAACCCGCAATATCATTGTTGTCGTCAATGGTTGCGATGGTAGGCGTAACTTGTGGGGCAGCAGGGGCAACAGTGGGTGTAACCGATGGCGTAGCTTGAATCGACACAGGCTCTGGAATTTCAGGAATATCCACTTCAAAATCCAGCGCAGATGCAGCAGGTTTCGCTGCCACAGGTTCAACAACAGGCTGAGCAGCAGGTACAACAGCTGGCGCAGCTTGAATTGACACAGGCTCTGGAGTTTCAGGAATGTCCACTTCAAAATCCAGCGCAGGTGCAGCAGGTTTCGCTACCACAGGCTCAACAACAGGAGCAACAGACGGAGCATCCCATTCCAAAACATCCAATTCAGCAGCCACAGGTGCAGCAGGCTGTTTTTCTTCCAATTCAAAAGCAGGTGCAGCAGGTTGAACAACAGGCGCAACAGGTGCAATCTCAGGTGTTGCAACAGGCTTCACTTCAACGGTTTCTTGCACCGCTTCAGGTACAACCAGTTTGGCAGGCGCGGCGCTGTTAGCTGTTTGAATTACGATGGGTTCAGGACTCTCTTTGGTTAAATCAAAGAACACGGGTTTTGCAGGCTCGCGTGGTACGCTGCTTGCCCAAGACATACGCTCAGGTTCTTTAGGTTCTTCCACCACAGGTTTCGCAGATGAGGTAAAGCTCAAATCATCGCTGCGTGAGAAATCCACGGTTTCACTAAATGAGATGTCATCGGTTTCAATCGCAGGCGTTACTGCTTTAGGCGCAGCAGACTTGCTGGTGTGAGCAGTAGGCATACTTTGATTAATATCGATATCCAAATCATCAATATTAAATTCATCACTCGCGATTGATGTAGGTGATGCGGCTGGTTTCGATAAAGAAACGCTATCAGCAGGTTTATGAGCAGGGCTAATGGGTTTGAAGTCATCTAAATCATCAGGTTCATATACGCTTTCTGTTGATTCAACTTTATCCCAATCCAAATTTTTACGGTTTTGGGTTTCTTTATCATTGGTAATAGAGCTGCTAACAATGCCACTTTGTTGTTTATCCAAATCCAATGAACTGAAGTCAAAGTCATCAAAATCGCTTTTTGCATCTTCAACTTTTGTCATTTCTTCAAAGAAGATGCCATCATCATCAAAGTCACCAAAATCGTCTTTGTCAGCCTCTGCCTCTTTTGCTGCCTGAGCGGCCATTTGTGCCGCAGCGGCTTCTTTGGTCAGCGTAACAGGCGGATTGCTTGGATTGGCAACAGGCTGATGTGTACGAATTGCCTTATTGTCATTGCCTTGGAAAGGATCGGTTTCTTCGCTTTCTTTGGCTTGAGCACGTTTTTTACCCAAACCACCTTTGCGTTTACTCAATGCCCACAGGAATACCAATAAAGCACCCACGCCCACGCCGCCAAATACTAAGGCTTGCCATGGAATCAAATCTTCACTGGTTTCAGCAACAGGCGGCTGTTCTGCCACAGGTGCAGGGGCGGGTGGTGCCACTACAGAGGCTTCGCTGGCAACGGCTTCCGAAGCTGCTGCGCTGGCAGCCACTGCTGACGCAGCCGAAGCAGTCGCAGGTATTGCAGCAGAAGCGGCTGCCACAGGTGCGCTGGCAGTCGTTGCAGGTGCAGCCGATGCCACAGCAGCGGCAGGCGCAGAAGCAGAGGTTTCACTTGCAGTGGCTTCATGTGGTGCAACTGCCATGGCGGCTGCCGCACCAGCAGCGGCACCTGCTGCTGCCGTAGCAGGCGCTTGCATAGGACGGCGACCTAAGCGATTTAACTCAGCCGTGGTTGGAATATACACATTCGCGCCTGTTAATGCACGATTCACATTACCCTTACGGAATAAATGCGGATTGGCACGAATAATCGCTCGTTTGGTTTCTTCTAAACTTAAACCTGATGGGCGTACACGGGCAGCAATGGCATTAAGCGTTTCGCCCGATTTGGCTTGATAACGGCTGCCGCGTTTAGGTTTGCTGGGTGCTGCTGGCTGACGAGATGCTTCGCTTTTTGCAGCAGCCGATGGTGCAGCAGAAGGTGTTGCTTCTGCCGTTGTTGTGGTGTCGCTGCTACTGGGCGCAACCACAGGTTGAGGCACTTGTTGCTGTTGCGACTGCACCAAAACAGGCATACGGCTGTTACTGCTTGGCGTAGCTTGATTGCTTGGGCGAGCAGGCGCAGGGCTTTGTGCGCCATTGCCGTTACCATTATCCGCTTGACTATTGCTATTGATATTGACGCTGCGACTTGGGCTACTTGAACGATAACCCGGTGGGTCGATGATGGCGGTATATTGACGGGCTTGTGAACCTACCCCCATTTGAAAAATCATCACAGGATCATTGATTGCGCTGCTTGAACGCAAGGTAATCACTGCATTATTACCTGATTTTTGCACGCTGGCGCGTAAACGACTGTCTGATAAATTAACCTTACCGCCATTCAAAACTTCTTTGGCTTCATCGCCTGTTACCACCACAGAAGCCGAAAACGGCTGCCCCAAACTGGAATTGACTCGTAAACCGCCCAAACCTGCCATGGCATCTACAGACATCAATAACGACACAGAAAGTGCCACCAGCTTCATTTGACTATTTATTGCTTTCAAAACTTGTCCCCCTGATAATGTGACATAATTTCACTATTCTTTCATTGCGTCTTGTATCATAGCTTTGATTGCCTATTTCTGCCAAGTATGAAGCCAAATTAATGTAAGAATTGGCAATGGCTTTGCGTCTTTATCGCCACGTCAGGGGATTTTTTAACAGAAAACGTTATGCAATTAACATCAGTAAAAGCATGTTTCAACACACAGGACAACACATCAAGCGTCTCCTTGTGTGTTGCCCTGAAACAGAAGGGGTTACGCCCCTCCTGTTTAAATTATTCGCCATCAATGGCGGAGTTTCAACCGAAAAGGAAATTTGATGAACAGGCAAAGCAGATGCAAAAGGGGTAAAGTGTCGGTATGATTTCGTTCGCTTGATATTTTTGCCGCTTCACTCCCCCTTTTTTTACCTCACCACAAGATTTCAAATTTAAGGATGATTCATGTTTCAACACACAGGACGACACATAAAGCGTCGCCCTACGTGTTGCCCTGAATTTGGACGGGGTTACGCCCCGACCAAATAAAACCAAATTCTACCGCCATAAATGGCGGGGTTTCAACCGAAAAGGAAATTTGATGAAAGTTTTAAGTGATTTATTGGCTGTGATTCTGTTTTTCCTTGCCTACACCTTTACCAAAGATATTTTTATTGCCACTGCTGTTGCCATTGTGATTGGCGTGATACAAGCGGCGGTGATGTGGTGGAAGCATAAAAAATTGGACACCATGCAATGGGTGGGCTTAGTATTAATTGTGGTATTGGGGGGCGCCACGATTCTGTTTCAAAACGACAGTTTTATTAAATGGAAACCCACCGCATTATTTTGGTTTGGCGCATTGGCTTTGCTGATAGGACACTTACTGAAAAAAAATGCGTTAAAATCTATAATGGGTAAGGAGATTCAATTACCTGAACAGGTGTGGCAGCGTTTAACCTTAATATGGATTGCGTTTTTAGCCTTTATGGGTATCGCCAATATTACGGTTGCCTACACTTTTAGCCAAGAATTTTGGGTAAACTATAAATTATTTGGTTCAACCGCATTGCTGTTTTTATTTATTTTGGGTCAAGGGGTTTACCTGAGCCGTTATCTTTCACAGGAGGATGCACAATGAGCAATTCTTATTTTATGTTACTCGCCACAGATGGTGAAGATGTACACGAAGCGCGTATGGCAGCTCGCCCCGCTCACTTAGCGCGTTTGGAAGCCTTACAACAAGAAGGGCGTTTATTAACCGCAGGTCCGAATCCTTTACCTGATAATCCTGAACGGGTATCGGGTAGCTTGATTATCGCGCAATTTGCTTCTTTAGATGAAGCGCAGGCTTGGGCAGAACAAGACCCTTATGTGGATGCGGGTGTTTATACTGAAGTGTTGATTAAGCCTTTTAAAGCAGTCTTCAAATAACATGAATATGGAACAACAATTACAACAACGTCTTGCTCATTTGAATCCTGAGGTGTTTGAATGGATTGACGATAGTCATTTACACGCTGGTCATGCAGGCAATCGCGGAGGTGGGCATTATCGCATTTTGGTGGTGAGTGCCGCGTTTACCGATGTCAGCCGTGTAATGCGCCAACGGATGATTAAAGAACCTTTACACGATTTATTCAGCAATGGGCAAATTCATGCCTTAAGCATTCGCGCCCTCACACCTGAAGAATATTTCAACTGACTCATAAAGAAAGAAAAACCATGAAGATTTCTCGTATTACTGCTGCTTTACTGTTGGCTACTGTATCAGGTAGCTTATTCGCCCAAACCCTAGTTACCGTTAATGGTACCAAAATCGATAGCAAGGAAATCGACCGCCAAGTGAAGTTTTTGGTGGAAAACCGCCAAGTACCCAGCGACAGCCCTGAATTGCGTGATGAATTAGTTAATAATGCGGTAACACGTGTTTTGGTGGCACAAGAAGCACGCCGTTTGAAATTAGATGAACAAGCTGCTTTTAAAGAAGCCACCAGCAAAGCATTGGCGGCGGCAAAAGAGCAAGGTGTGGATAAAAAAGCCTCGTTTAAGCAAGACTGGGAAAATTATCAAGTAGATTTGTTAAACGAAGCCTTTATTTTAAATGTTTTGCGTAATCATCCTGTGAGCGAGAGCGATATTCGCAAAGTGTATGATGAAACCACGAAGCTGTATCGCGGCACCAGCGAGATTCAAATGGGTGAAATTCTCACGCCCAAACAAGAAGACGCGCAAAAAGCCATTCAAGAGTTGAATGCGAAAAAATCGTTTGCGGAAGTGGCGCGTAAATATTCTGCCAATCCTGATGCCAAGCAAACAGGCGGTATTGATACGCACTACACCCGTTTGAAAGACTTGGAACAAGCCGCGCCACCTGTGTATGCGGTTATTAAAGACTTGAAAAAAGGTCAATACACGCCCACACCATTGGCAGGTAATGGCTTATATGCGGTGTTTTATGTGAACGACAAACGCACGGTTAAAATCCCTTCGTTTGAAGACAGTAAAGCGCCCATCACGCGCAATTTACAAGGTCAGCAATTAGACCAAGCCATTGGTGCGTTGTATCAAAAAGCTAAAATTGTTCCTGCGCAATAAGCCTGATGATTTTGCTGCCATGCCCATGATTTTATCGGCATGGCAGTTTTACAAGAATATCGTTTCCAACTTCAAATGTTTCAACACACAGGACGACACATCAAGCGTCGCCCTATGTGTTACCCTGAATTAGGACGGGGTTACGCCCCGACCAAATAAAACCGAATTCTACCGCCATAAAATGGCGGGGTTTCAACCGAAAAGGAAATTTGATGAAATCCAAACCATTGCTCACGTTAATCACGCTTGCTTTTGCCAGTATGGCGATTGCTGCGCCGAAAATTGAACCTGCTCGTGTCGACAGCATGGTCAAACAATTCATGCAGCAAAATCCCGTGCCTGTGGATGCGGCTCAAACGGCTGCGCTGCGTAAACAAGTGGAAATTCAGTTGCAATCTGCTGAAATTTTAAAAGATGAAGCCTTAAAAGTGGGCTTAGATAAAAATCGTGATGTGCAAATTCAGTTGAAAAACTTAGAAACTCAATTTTATGCTGCACAATATGCCAGTTACTTGGAAAGCCAAGTGAAAATTGATGAAAATGAATTGCGTACTTTGTATGACAATATGACGCGCGTGATTCAGCTGCAACAAGTGCGTTTTAAAACAGCAGAAGAAGCCAAACAAGCGCAACAATTATTGTTGAAAGGTTTGAGTTTTGAAGATTTAATGAAACGCTATCCCAATCCCGACCAACAGATGAACGGTCTGATTAGTACGCAACAATTACCCCCTGAAATTGCCCAAGTGGTTAATAATATGGTACGCGGTGAAGTCAGCCGTGATCCTGTGGCGTTTAATGGTGAGTTTTATTTACTGAAAATTGCGGTATCTGAACGCAGCCCTGAAGCCCCACCCTTTGAGCAAGCCAAAGGCAAATTGATTCAGCAAGCCAAACAAGAAAAAGCACAAGCACAAATCATTCAGTTATTAAAAGCCAATGGCATTACGCAACCTTAAATATCAACGCCTATCGTACACAATCGATAGGCGTTTTTTTTAGCAACCAAGATAAGGGTTTATGCAAAAGTGGCATTAATTTGGCTGGTGTTGGGTGTGAGCCAAAAATCGCAGCATTGCATAAACGGCACATCAATCAAGCTGTCTCCCATGCCTATTGTGAGCAGTTCGCCTTGTTGTTGGCGGTAATGTTGTTGCACATAACACACTGCATGGGCTTTATCCAACCACGCTGGCAAAATGGCTAAGTTATTGCTGTTGAAATGTAATTTTTCTTGATGCTGCAACAAGGGTTTTAAGAACGCGGCGGCGGTTTCTAAATGCGCCACATTGCCACTACGCGATTTCAGCAATAAATAAAATGTGATGTCAAAATCGCCAATTAAGCGAATGTTTAAATCGGCTAATAGGGTGGCGGGTAATGCGGTTAGTTGGTCGGCTAAGGCTTGTAGTTGTGGCACGCTGTGTGTAGCTGCTTGCCGGCTTTGTTCCAACCAATCGGCATCCACGCTGCCATCAGGGTTTAAAATCACCGCACCATAGTTAATAATGGCATGGTGTGTAAACGCAATATCCACACGGCGATAGCTGTCGTAATTTCGCGCTGTAACGGGAATCACAGTTGCCGATTGTTGCCAATGTGTTAATAAGGTTTGCTGTTGTGGCGAGGCATAGGAAATTGGGCTGCCATCGGCTAAATAAGCCATGGCTTGATGTGCTTGAGTTGGCGGAATTTTGCGATGGCTGTGAAACAGCGTGTCATCTAAATCGGTAAATAATAAGATGGGCAACATGGTCAATGGCTTTCATAGATGCGCTATAGATGTACCAAATGGGCGTTTAATTCTGCTGCGGTGGCGCGTAAAGCAGCATTGGCAGGGTGTTCATGGCAAATAAAAATGTGTTGATACGCATGATTATCGGGCAAGTTATACAGATAATAAGGCACACCTTCATCATACGGGTCGGCAAATGTGCGTTTGTGTTGCAAGATATTCCATTCTAACGCAGGCGAACGGGTGCTAGACTGAAAATAGACGGTTGCACCACTGCGCTGCGCTAAGGTATTGGCAAACACAGCAGGCGGATGAATAAACTCGCCTGTTCCCAACACCAGCACCGTATCATCAGGCTGCACCCGCGCTATGGCTTCTGCCATCACTTTTTCTGCTATCTCAACTGCATGACTGATACCCACACGTCCCCAAGCATTCTCTGCCACCACCACTTCCGCACCTGCTTCTGCTTGCGCGCGCGGAGCTGGAGCCACGCTGTTGCCATTGGCGCTAAATGTCCATTGCCCACGCAACAAACAATGACGCTGCACCGCATCTTCTATCTGAACAGGGCTAAAATCGGTTAAACAAACCCAATGAATATGTTGCAAAGCAGGCATATGCGGGCGCAAAGCCGCAACCAACTGGCGAAACGTATTGCCTGTGGATAACTCGTCATCAATCAACACCACACTATCGGCTTGTTGCAATAATAATTGATGTTGCGCTTGCACAGGCATATGCAAAAACTGGCGACTGGCATGGCTGTGACTTTCTTCAAAATCACACACTTGCGCCCCCTGCACCCGCAAACGTGTGGTTTGCACATACAAAGCCTGCTGGGTAGGATGTGCGCGTAACCATGCTTCAAATACCCCTTGTGCCAACGCAGTTGCCGTTTCTGCCATACCAATAAACACAGGCGCTTGCTGAAACACAGGCAATTTTGCCGCCAACCGTGCATGAATCTGTCGCATGGTGTGAGGCGTAACAGGGTAATGTTTACCCAATACTTTACTCACCAATAAAAACGCCCGTTTGGGGTTTTGGCGTGCGCCAATGCCAAACAAAGTTTCAGGCGAACATTCAGCGTGTTCAATCTGCAAGGTCAGCGTACCCGTGGGCAGCTGGTGAATTTGAGACGACTGCATGATTCAATCAATCCAGTTGTGCGCGCGAAAACAAATCAGCGATTAACACTTCATCTTCACAAGCATGTTTAAATGCCAAGGCAAAATCTTGCAAGGCAGCCTTATCATGCGAATAAGCACAAAACATACTGCTTTCAGGGTCAAACTGAACCTTGTCCAACAAATCAGCACGCTGTTCTGCTAAAAAAACCTGCGCCAACGATGCCCAATCATAGCCATTACCCGTAAACCCTTCATCCGCACGCGTTTGAAATATCTCGTCTTTATATTCACTCACATTCAAACAAACGGAAGCCCATGTATCGCCTTCTACATAAAAAAACGGCTGAATCAAATCTTTCCAATCATGCATCATGTTTTTCCCAAAAGGAAAGGTGCGCCTAGCACACCTTAAATTCAACAAAATTACAAATGTGGCACAATCTGCGGAATAATTTTATCGGGAGTAGCGCCTTGACTGTTTTCACCAATCGCGTGCATTTTCCATTCCCCATTATGGCGATACACCTTTGCCATAATTTGCGCAGTGTGGCTGCCTTGTGCCGATAAATCATAGCGAGCAATTTCCTGCCCATTGTCGCCATTAATCAAACGACAATACGCATTTTCCACTTGGCTAAAGTCTTGCCCCGTGTAATTGCTCACCGTAAACACCAATGATTTAATCTCGGCAGGCAAACGATTTAACGCCACCGCAATTTGTTCATCATCGCCATCGCCTTCACCTGTGCGGTTGTCGCCGCTATGCTGAATTGAACCACATTCGCTGCGTAAATGATTAAAAAACACCAAATCGCGCAAGGTATTATTGTCATCAAACAAGAAACACGCAGCGTCTAAATCCACTTCCTTGCTGCCACCGCCAAAGCCAAAAAAGCCTTTTTTCTTGACTGCGTCCCAGCCTAAGCCCATCACCACATGATTTAATGTGCCACCCGCTTCTTTTGCCAACGAAATCTTTTGACCTTTTTGCAAATTCACTGCCATATTGCTCTCCTTAAAACCTGTCTCAACGTGCGGTTGCCTGACTGCTCACCCAAGCTGAAAAACTGCCTGCATTGCGTGAACAAATAATCACTTTACCACTTCCACTAAACTTCAACACCACGCCCTCACTGCTGGTCATGCTGTTGACAATATTGCCCAATAAGCCGCGTTCTTGATTGGTGGACAACGAAATTTGATGATTCAAACGACTGTCCCAAGCCACCACATGACCATTATCAATCGTAATCGGATTATTGGGGGTAACATCCAACGTAAACAATGTACCAAAACCCGTAACCGCCACTTGCCCACTGCCACTGGTTTGCCCAATCAAAAAGCCACCTGTGCTGCCAAACAATGCTGCACCCACATTTTGCATTTGCGCGGTTACTTCCACCCCTTCCGTTGCAGCCATATAAGCGCCATCCGCAATTTTATATTGCACCGCACCCACGTCTAACACTTCAATCGCCCCTGGTAAAGTAGGTGCAAGCAAACAATCGCCATCGCCGCGCGTGGCTTTAATATGCTGCTGGAAAAAACTTTCGCCATTGGCTAAACGGCGCGCCAAAGCCCCTAAAATGCCACCTTGTATTCGCCCCGTTAAATCCAAATTGCTTTCCATCATCACCATCGCATCGCTTTCACAAGAAATGCTTTCACCATGGCGCAACGACACATGCAAGAAAGGGTCATTATCCCCCGTTACCGTAAATACAGGCATATTCCGTCCTATTATTATTTCAACATACAGAGTGATTTATCCCAGCTTTGATGTATCAGCCATTTTTCCCAACATCATCAGCCAGACCCCACACTCCCAAAACATCATGAAAAAACAGACCGCCTAAACACAGACGGTCTGTTGGAAACTGATTAAACGTTCACGCCAAAGTTTTGCGCCAATGGACCTAAGCCACCTTTAAAACCTTGACCGATTGCCTTAAATTTCCATTCGCCATTATGACGATAGATTTCACCAAAAATCATCGCAGTTTCAATAGAAGCGTCTTCTGACAAATCAAAACGCGCCACTTCTTCATTGGTATCGGCATTCACACAACGAATAAACGCTTGTGATACCTGACCAAAGTTTTGCCCACGCGCTTCAGCATCATGAATGGTAACCGCCACCGCAATTTTTGCCACATCATCAGGTACGCGGTCTAATTGCACCACAATCACTTCATCATCGCCATCGCCTGCGCCTGTGCGGTTGTCGCCCGCGTGCTCCACCGAACCATCGGCAGATTTGGTTTGATTATAGAAAATAAAATCGGCATCCGAACGCACTTTGCCTGAAGCTGCCAATAAAAATGCACTGCCGTCTAAGTCAAATGCTGCACCATCGGTGGCACGCGCATCCCAACCCAAACCAATCAACATTTTTTTCATGCTGGGTGCTTCTTTGCTCAAGCTAACGTTACCGCCTTTTTGTAAACTAATTGCCATATCATCATTCTCCATAAAGATAAACTAGAGGGGGCTACAAGTCTTGCAGCAGCAAGATAGTAACACAATATGTTATCCCATCACATTTTTTCAAGGGCAAACTTGCTTATTTTTTAAACAACCCTCTTACAAAAACGGCAGCCGTCTCACATCATAAGCATATTTCAGCATATCCTGTTGAGTAAAACCCAATAAACGGCATAATATCCCCACATTGGCAATTTTATGCACAGGAACTTTTGCGGCTGCAAAATACTTCGACTTCCCTTTTTCATTCAACACATGAAACCGTAGCTTGCCATCGCTCAACACCACTTTCCCCACCTGCTTGCGCAACAAACATCGCTTGCCCACCTGAATGGTTGAACGGCTCCATTGCATCGCCCCCAAATCCATTATATGACCTGCCTCATAGGCTTGGTGAAACAAAGGCAACGTATGGACAAACTGATAATGCTCTATCACCGCCACCATACGTTCACCTTGCGTGAAAGAATGGGGAATCACATAACACTTATCTGCCATTTCAAAGCGTAATTTCACCTGTTTACCAAAGGTAAACAACGACCAACCATATTGCCAACGGTGGACAAAAAAACGCATATCCGCATGAAAAGCAATCGTTTGCCACCCTCGTCCCAAACGGCGATACAACAAACCCTTATAGTAAACGTCTATATGTGAATAGACGGCATCAGCCGTGCTGTATATCAGCCACAACACCCAGACGCTTCCCAGTAATACTGCCATCACGGTCATACCGTCTTGCCAAAGCGATAACACCATCATAGACCACACAGGCGTGCTTAACCATCCCAACACCACCCCTGTTAGCCTTTTACGGCTGCGAAACTGAAATGTTCCTAAGGCTTCATGATGAACGTTTGATGCCATTTAAACATGCCCAACCGCTTTTCAACTGAGCAGCTTGCATCTCAAACCATTGTGAATAAATGCCACTCATTTCTTCCACCTGTTCTTCCAAAATGCCCGATAGCACAATCTGCCCACCTTGTTTCACATGGCTGGCTAATAATTCACCTAAAGCGCGTAATGGGTTGGCTAAAATATTGGCAACCACCACATCAAATTCACCTGATGGAGCTTCTTCAGGCAAGTGAAACGAAGCGTCCACCTCATTTTGTTGGGCGTTATCTTTGCTGGCAATAATGGCTTGCTCATCAATGTCCACCCCCACAGCCCGACTTGCACCCAATTTCATGGCAGCAATCGCCAAAATGCCCGAGCCACAACCATAATCCAACACCGTTTCCCCGCCTTGCAAATGATTGTCTAACCATTGCAAACACAAATGCGTGGTAGGATGGCTGCCTGTACCAAATGCCAAACCAGGGTCGAGTTTCAAATTAATGGCTTGCTCATCAGGTGCTTCATGCCACGATGGCACAATCCATAAACGGTTAGAAATTTTAATGGGGTCAAACTGAGCTTGCGTGAGGCGTACCCAATCTTGCTCAGGCAACAATTCTCGTTGATACGCAGGTTTTTCAATGCCCACTGCTTGCGCTGCCGTTGCCATCACCGCATCAATATCAGCGTGTTCCGCAAATAAGGCGATGATTTTACTGCGCTGCCAAATTTGCTCGACTGGCATACCAGGTTCGCCAAAAATGGCTTGTTCATTCTCCGTACCCGCAAAAGCATCTTCAATCGCGGTGGACAATGCACCATGGTCCATTAACGTATCGGATAATAATTCAGCATAACGCTCGCTCACAGCAAAAGTAATTTGTTGATAAGACATAATACAATCTCGTTTCTTCGGTTGAGGCGTTGTTCCCCCACCGATATATCATTAAATAAAAATAGAGAACACCACACTATCTGGCTTCCATCCATGTTTCAACACACCACGCCACATGTTGCCCTGAATAATTGGCTGGTATTGTAACTGAAAAAGATAAAAACAGCCGTTTAAAACAAAGTTTAAACGGCTGTGTTGGTTTAAATCCCTGCTTTATTTGGCTTTGCGTTTTTCCAACCATTGTTCCAAATAGTGAATGCTGACACCACCTTCTTGGAAACCACCATCAACAAATAAATCACGATGCAAAGCAGTGTTGGTTTTAATACCCGTAATCGCCAATTCTGCCAATGCCACACGCATTTTCGCCATGGCTTGTTCGCGCGTTTTACCGTGAACACAAATTTTACCAATCAAGCTATCATAATTTGAAGGCACACGATAACCTTGATAAATATGACTGTCCACACGCACCCCCAAACCACCGGGCAAATGGCAGCTTTCAATCAAACCAGGGCTAGGAATAAAGTTATAAGGGTCTTCCGCATTGATACGACACTCAAACGCATGACCTTGCAACTTAATGTCTTTCTGCTTGTATTGCAATGGGAAACCTGCTGCCACACGCAACTGCTCTTGCACAATATCCACACCGCTAATCAACTCAGTAACAGGGTGTTCCACTTGCACGCGCGTGTTCATCTCAATAAAGAAAAACTCGCCATTTTCATACAAAAACTCAAACGTACCCGCACCGCGATAACCAATGCGCTTACACGCTGCCACACAAGCCTCGCCGATTTTCTTACGCTCTTTATCGGTAATACCAGGGGCAGGTGCCTCCTCAATCACTTTTTGATGACGGCGCTGCATCGAACAATCACGTTCGCCCAAATAAATCGCGTTGCCGTGTTCATCAGCCAACACTTGAATTTCCACATGGCGCGGTTTTTGCAAATAGCGTTCCATATACACCATCGGATTGCCAAATGCCAAACCTGCTTCTGCGCGCGTCATTTCCACCGACTTAATCAAGTCTTCTTTCTTTTCCACCACCCGCATACCACGACCACCGCCGCCACCCGATGCTTTAATAATCACAGGAAAGCCTACTTTCTCTGCAATTTTTAAAATCTCATCGTTGTTTTCAGGCAATGCGCCATCTGAACCTGGTACACAAGGCACACCTGCTTCAATCATCGCGTGTTTAGCCGATACTTTATCGCCCATCAAACGAATGGTTTCAGGACGCGGGCCAATAAAGGTAAAACCAGATTGTTCTACTTGTTCCGCAAAATTGGCGTTTTCTGCCAAAAAGCCATAACCGGGGTGAATGGCATCTGCGCCTGTTACTTCCGCAGCCGCAATTAAAGAAGGAATATAGAGGTAACTCTGTGGTGAGGGTGCAGGGCCTATGCACACCGATTCATCAGCTAATTTGACATGTAAGCTGTCTTTATCGGCTTCTGAATGGACAGCAACCGTAGCAATCCCCATTTCGCGGCAAGCTCGCAAGACGCGCAAGGCAATCTCGCCACGGTTTGCAATCAATACTTTTTTTAGCATGATGGTTTCCTGTTGTTATATGGTTTTAGGAATATCCGCCCATTTGATGAATCTTGGGTTTACCAGAAAATTGAGTGATTTTTCTATCAAGGCAAACCAGAGGACGGATCATACGCAGTTATTCAATGATAAATAAAGGTTCGCCATATTCAACAGGTTGCGCATTTTCCACCAAAATGGCTTTAATCACACCTGATTTTTCTGCTTCAATTTCATTCATCAATTTCATGGCTTCAATGATGCACAAAGTATCGCCCTCTTTAACGGTTTGACCCACTTCAACAAAAGCAGGTGAAGTGGGGCTGGGTGCGCGATAGAATGTGCCTACCATAGGTGATTTTTGAGCATTGGCAGTATTCAAAGCGGGAGCAGGCGCTGCCGCAGGGCTGGCTGGCGCAACAGGCGCAGGCGCAGCAGCAGGGGCAACGGGGGCAGGAGCAGGTGCGGCATAGACCGCATGAGAAACAGCAGTGGTGCGCGTGATGCGAACTTTTTCTTCGCCTTCGGTAACTTCAATTTCGGCAATGCCTGATTCTTCAACAAGGTCAATCAACTTTTTCAGTTTGCGTAAGTCCATTTGGTTTTCCTTCAAAAGGTTTTTTCAAATACAGCCGCCGTGGGCTGTGTTGTTATATGCTGAAAGGGAAGTCATCATGTGATATATGATGAAAAATAAGTGCTGATTAGCTAGTCATTTTCGCTAACTGGTCGTTAAATGTCCAGTAAAATATCAAAAAATGCAGGATTTTTGCATTAAATGGGCTATTTTAAACAAGTGAAAAAATGAAAAGAGCCTTTATTCTAAAGGGTTTTAGGCGGTTAAATAAGGCGATAAACGGAAAAACACCGTAACCGCCTGTAAGGAGAAATCACGCTTATTTTGCTATTTTATAGCGCAGCCACGGTCATTTTTGTTAACCCCCGTGCCACCCCACGCGAATAGCGGCGAGGAATATACGCACTTAATTGCCCATTTTGCACGGTGCTTTCATAAGCACACACCAAACGTTCTTCAGGCAACAAGTTTTCAGAAAAATCTTCGTTAATGAAAGGAGAAACTTGGCTAAACAAACGCCAAATGATGCGGCTGCCTTCAGGCAAATTTAATTGTGCGCTAATATGAGAATTGCCTTCATCGCAACCTACATGATATTGCGTGTCATCAAACGACTGGGGAGCGTTGGGGAAATCTTGTGCGCCATAAAAACCAAAAATGCGGTCATGTCCACACAAACTCTGTTTGGCATATTGCCACACTTCTTCACGCAAGAAAAATTGGTCGGCAAAATGGCGCGATGCCAAGGGCTTTTGCAACCATGTTTCTATTTTACCGCGCATATTAGGTACTGCCCCTGCCACTGCACCCCATAAGCCCGCCAACATCAATTCAGTATGTGTGCCTGCATCGCGCAAAGTATGAAACATTTTACCGCTTGCCAACCATTCGGCAACCGCTTGCGCTTCACGTTGTGAAATCACTGAATCGGCATCGCGAAACAACACATAAGCCGCTTCATTATCGTCCATTGCCACAAACCGCCACATGGTCCCTGGCCACGTTTGCATGGCAGCATCCACCTGCACCACTTCCGCGCCATAATGATATAAACGCGCCAAAACATGTTCAGGTACACTCTTATCCACATAAAAGCGACATATCCAATCAGGATAAATATGCGGGCATAATTCTGCATTCAATACCGCAGGTTCACCATAAGCCGAACTGTTGCCAAATAACGAAAAAGCAATGATTTTTTTACCATCAGATTGTGGCGAAATCACAGGCAATGGAGGCAATACCCCTGCACCATATTGTTCATCACGCAGCTGCAAAGCGCGTAAACCTGCTTCACGACAATTTGCCCAATCTTTTTTCCCACCATACGCATGAGCCAACGCATCATAAGCATTAATATGCTTAGGATTTAAACGCAACACCTTTTTAGCATATTGAATCCCCTCGTCCCACAAACTGCCTTTTACAGCGGCGGTGGCGGCATCGCTTAATGGTGCAAGCGCGTGGGGCGTGAGTTTATGCGCTTTTAACGCTTCTTTCATCGCAGCAACATAATTCCCTGCTGCAAAATATTGTCGAAACGCCTGAGCAATCTTATCCAACTGATATTGCAGCTTCACTTGCTGCGGATTTAATCGTTTGTGATTCATATAACGCTTTCTATACCCCTAAAAAACCTTCGCGGCTGCCCAACCAACGAGCAAGATGTGCCTCAACCACTTCAGGCTGCTCCTCAATCAAACGCGGTGCCACACCACGCGCTTGCTCCAATAACAACATATCTTCTTCCAAACGAGCAAACCGCAACATAGGCGCACCACTCTGCCGCGCCCCTAAAAACTCCCCCGGTCCACGAATCTGCAAATCCTGTCGCGCAATTTCAAAGCCATCAGTATGCTCATAAATGACCTTCAAACGCGCTTTTGCCAATTCGTTTAAAGGTTCACTAAACAACAACACACAAGTGCTGGCAGCCGCGCCACGCCCCACCCGACCACGCAACTGATGTAATTGTGCCAAACCCATTCGCTCTGCATGCTCAATCACCATCAAACTGGCATTCGGCACATCCACCCCCACCTCAATCACCGTTGTTGCCACCAACACATCCAAATCCCCTGCCGAAAACGCTGCCATCACCGCCGCTTTTTCCGCCGCTTTCATGCGCCCATGCACCAAACCAATACTTAACTCAGGCAACGCAGCTTGCAACTCCGCCTGCGTTTCCACCGCCGTTTGCAGTTGCAACGTTTCACTTTCCTCAATCAACGGACACACCCAATACACTTGCTGCCCTTGCTGACAAGTATTCAACACAAAACCTTCCACTTCCACACGGCGCGCATTATTAACCAACCGCGTTTTAATCGGCGTGCGGCGAGGCGGTAATTCATCAATCATCGATACATCTAAATCCGCAAAAAAACTCATCGCCAAAGTACGCGGAATCGGAGTGGCAGACATCATCAACTGATGCACATCTTGCCCCTTATTCTTTAACGCCAAACGCTGTGCCACACCAAAACGATGTTGTTCATCCACAATCACCAAGCCCAAATTTTGAAACTGCACATCATCTTGAAACAAAGCATGCGTACCCACCGCAATTTGCGTAGCACCACTCAATAACGCCTCTTTAGCCTGCTCCTTCGCCTTTTTACGCTGACTGCCCGACAGCCACACCACCGACAAACCCAATGGCGCAAACCATTGCTCAAATTTCAACAAATGTTGTTCCGCCAAAATCTCCGTCGGAGCCATCACCGCCACCTGAAATCCCGCTTCAATCGCTACCAATGCCGACAATGCCGCCACAATCGTTTTGCCACTACCCACATCCCCTTGCAATAAACGGTGCATGGGATAAGTTTGCGCCATATCACCGCGAATTTCCTGCAATACCCGTTGCTGCGCCCCCGTTAGCTGGAATGGCAATGCCTGCAACAACATCTGCTGAAACCGACCATCGCCCACAATCGCCTTTGTTTGCCCACTCATCCGCTTTTGTCGTGCCAAACGCATCGACAACTGCTGCGCCAACAACTCATCAAATTTCAAACGTTGCCAAGCAGGCAATGCCCCATCAGATAACTGCTGTATCGTATAACTGGGAGGAGGTGCATGTAATAAATGCAAACTTTCCGCCAAATGTGGCAAACCTAATTGCCGCAGCAACACATCAGGTAAAGTATCCTGCAAAGGTAATGCCTGCAAAGCAGCC
>JBHADP010000067.1:0-10473 GCA_041855125.1 Neisseria sp.
GCATTCAAGGCTTCTTCGCTGCCCAATTCAATGCCCAATTCTGCCAATTTGGTTTTAAACGCATTGCGACCCGATAGTTTGCCCAAGCTCAAACGGTTGGCTGCCCAGCCTACGCTTTCAGCCGACATGATTTCATAGGTTTCACGGTGTTTTAACACGCCATCTTGGTGAATACCCGATTCATGGGCAAACGCATTGGCACCCACAATGGCTTTATTTGGCTGAACAGGATAGCCTGTAACCGTTGAAACCAGTTTGGAAGAAGGCACAATTTGAGTGGTGTCCACACCTGTTTCTAAGCCAAACACATCATGGCGGGTTTTCAATGCCATCACAATTTCTTCAATCGAGGCATTGCCTGCACGCTCGCCCAAGCCGTTTACCGTACATTCCACTTGACGCGCTCCGCCTTGTAACGCCGCCAAGGAATTGGCAACTGCCAAGCCCAAATCGTTATGGCAATGGGCAGACCAAATCACTTTATCGCCATTGGGTGTTTTGGCAATCAGTTCACGGAAAAAGGCTTCTGTGCAATGCGGAATAGAATAGCCTACGGTGTCGGGAATATTGATGGTGGTTGCCCCTGCTTCAATCACCGCACCACAAATTTCCGCCAAAAAGTCGATTTCAGAACGCAAAGCGTCTTCACACGAAAATTCCACATCATCGGTATATTCTTTGGCAATTTGCACCGCTTTGACTGCCGCTTCAATCACTTGCTTGGGCTTCATCTTTAATTTGTGTTCCATATGAATGGGACTGGTGGCGATGAAGGTATGAATACGGCGATTTTGAGCAGGCGCAATGGCTTCACCTGCTTTGCGAATATCACGTTCAACCGCACGCGATAAAGAACATACAGTGGCACGCGTTAGGGTTTTAGCAATTTCATTGACCGCTTCAAAATCCCCAGGGCTAGCAGCAGCAAAACCTGCTTCAATCACGTCTACACCCAATTTCTCAAGCTGACGCGCCACACGCACCTTTTCTTCTTTGGTCATGGCAGCACCTGGCGATTGTTCGCCATCGCGCAAAGTGGTATCAAAAATAATAACGCGGTTATTGGTATTCATAGCGGTTTTTTCCAAAAGGGGTTGTTGGTGCATAAAAGCGTTTAAATCTAATGGGCGATTTTGCGCTTCGGCAAGCGCGGTTAATTTCTGCAACTGATTCAATGGCAACGAACCGCGTGTTCGCCATTTATAAATGGCAGCTGTGCTAACAGCTTGTTCAGGATTCATCTGTTTTAAAGCATCAGAGAGCGCATTCACGCCACCAAAATAGGCAATTAAGCGATTAATGTCCAGTTGCATGGTTGTTGTCCAATCAGATTGGGAAGATAACTAGCTAGTGAGTCATGATTATACGCAAATTAGACACTTTTGCAATTATTTCGCCAAAATTTTCTAAAAACTGAGGATTAGACTTTATTTTTTAGACTTATTGTCTAAAAACCACATCACCACTTCATCAACAAGCTCGGCTATAATGCGCTTATTTCCTGATTGGTAAACACCTTATGCCCAGCTATTTGATTCCTACTTCCCACTCTCACGAAGCCGAATGGCGCAACGAAAGTACCCAAAAACCACCCAAACAAGCCGTCTATACTGCCAACAGCAACACCACAGCCTTGCTTGCACAAGCCCATGCCCATATTGCAACCGTGTGGACAGGCGATTTTCACCAAGCCAAACAACTCTTAGCTGCCATCAAAAAACGGCTGCGCACCACGAAAAAAACACTGCCTGCTTCCCACATGCTCACAGCCGATGCCTTCCATCGCCATCGTATGCAGCAAGCACAACAAAGCCGCTTACTGAATATGTTAGCCGTAGAAATCCAAGCCCATTTCCAATTAAGCCTACCACGCGCACCCGATATATCAGCCGCACTCCTTGACGTATATGGCACACCCAATTCACAGCCATTCTTACTGCCACTCAATCAACTCTTAGGCTTTATTGGCGCACACGAATGGCATAAAGCAGGCGTCTATATTGACGCACTCCAACAAACCATTCATGTGCCCTTTGGCGTATTCTCCCCCTTGCGCGGTGAATACCTTGATTTACTGATGCAAGCCCCATTGCCTACCCACTACCACACCGCATTTGATATCGGCACAGGTTCAGGCATATTAGCGGCTCTATTAGCACAACGTGGCATTCCCCAAATCATTGCCACCGACACCAATCCACGCGCCATCGCGTGCGCCCAAGCCAATATCCAACGTTTGGGTTTACAACACACCATCACCCTACAAGCCACCGACTTATTCCCCACAGGTCAAGCCGATTTAATCGTTTGCAACCCACCTTGGCTGCCTGCCAAACCCACTTCCGCCATCGAGTCCGCCCTTTATGACCCCGACCACACCATGCTCAAAGGCTTTTTAAACGGCGTGGCTGCCCATCTGACACCACAAGGCGAAGCATGGTTAATTTTGTCCGATTTAGCCGAACACCTCCATTTACGTTCTGCCGACTTTTTACCACAATGCTTCCAACAAGCAGGTTTACAACTGATTGACACCTTACACACCCGCCCCACTCATGCCAAAGCCCACGATGCCGATAATCCCTTAGCCTTTGCCCGCCAAAAAGAAACCACCTTTTTATATCGATTAACCCCTAATCCTTAGAAACCGCAATCGTATGTTTAATGTGCTTGAGATTGGCAACAATCGTAAACGTCATCATCACCAACAACGCCCACGAACTCCACTTACCCAAATGCACTAAAGACCACACGCCAATCTGATTCGGATATTGCCAAATGCCCACAAAAGTGCTGATATTTTCTGCCAGCCAAATAAAGAAACCAATCAACACAAATGCCAACAACAAAGGCATTTGGCGCGGCGTATCGTATGGCGTAAACACCACCATCGTGCGTGCATACAAACCCAAAGCGAATGCCGCGATATACCAACGGTAATCGCCTATATAATGATGCGTAAAAAAATTAAGATAAATTGCCACAGCCGTTAAAGTTGCCAAAAAATAGGGCGGATGGCTTTTAATCCGCAAATCAAACAACCGCCACGCCTGTATCACATAACTGCCTACCGCCGCATACATAAACCCCGTAAACAAAGGCACACCCCATAACTTCGTATAAGCAAAATCAGGATACGACCATGATTGAATACTGCTCGATGTTTTAAACACCTCCAACACAAAACCCACCAAATGAAACAACGTAATCGATTTCACTTCGTCCCACGTTTCCAATTTCCCATACAACATAGCTGCCTGCACCACCAAAGCAAACACCAGCAGCAAATCATAACGCGGTATCCCCCACCAACCACCACGCGGTATAACAAACATCGCCACAAAAAACAGCCCTGCAAATAAACACGCCCGCGCTTCTTTTAAACCAAAAAACCAAAATTCCACCGCAAAACGGCGTATCCCCTTTAAAGCCATATTACAAGGATGATGCATCAACCAAGCATCTAATCGATTCAACATAATCTGTTATTTCCTATGATTTCAATCATGCTATTTTTCAAACCATGCTCAAATTATTTAACAAAAATAGGCGAGTTCTCACTCGCCTATTTTTCTATCTAGCCAACACTATTAATAGCGTTTAGGAACATACACTTTATTACCATTTGAATTGTAATAATATTGCCCTCCTCGTGGTCCAGTCATAATGATTTGACCTGAGCCATAGTTATACGCATCAATAGAATAATCACGAGCACGACTTCCTTGCTGACCAGTATAAGGATTGTAATTACCCTGAGTAGAATAATTATCATGATTGGTATGATTACTGCGTGAACGGTAATGCCCTTCAACATAAGTACCGTCTTGACGATAATAACCATTTTGATAGGAATCGAAAGCAAAAGCTGATGAAGCTAACGTTACCCACATAATCATAAGCCATATTTTTTTCATAAAATTGCCCTTTTTTTAATTGATAATTAAAACTTATAAGCCTTTAAAGCACTACAAAACATCTTTTAAAGCCTATAATTCGTATTATAAATCCATTTTGGCAAATTTTAAAGCCTACTTATCGAATTTTAAATCCCTTAATTTAATTAGGTATCTATTTGACCATTTAGGAAAAATGGAGCTACCTATGAAAACACATTTAAACCAAGAAGAAATCAATCGACAAATTGGGCAAGCTATCGCCAAATACAGACAGCAAAAAGGATTCACTCAAGAACAAATTGCAGAAATACTCAATATTGGTAGTGAAACCGTTTCTAGAATGGAACGTGGTTTGATTATGCCTAATGTTATGAGAATTATAGAATTAGCAGACATCTTTGATTGCTCTGCTGCGGATTTATTAGGCGATAATAGCCATCGTTTATTAGACCAAAGCAATAAAATTGCATTACTCATTGCTCGCTTAAACATTGAAGACCGAAAATTAGTGATGGATTTTCTAGAATCTCTCGTCAATAGACTACAGCAATCATCATAATCTCTACGTTTATAGATAAATTGAAATCCTTATCTCTTACATAGCATTTCCCTTGCTTGAAACCCCTGCTAAAACACCGCATAATCACGCTTTGTTTTTCCCTTCTCCACTCAATAAAAGGCTTTATCATGGCTTCTCAACTGGCAAATGCCATTCGTTTTTTATCTGCTGATGCGGTGCAACGCGCAAACTCTGGACACCCTGGCGCACCTATGGGCATGGCAGATATGGCGGAAGTGTTGTGGCGCGGTTTTTTAAACCATAATCCCGCCAATCCCCAATTTTACAATCGCGACCGTTTTGTTTTATCCAATGGTCATGCTTCTATGTTGATTTATAGCTTATTGCATTTAACGGGCTACAACGTTTCCATAGAAGATTTAAAAAACTTCCGTCAATTTCACAGCAAAACCCCAGGTCATCCTGAATATGGCTACACCGATGGCGTAGAAACCACCACAGGTCCATTAGGACAAGGCATTGCCAACGCAGTGGGCATGGCATTGGCAGAAAAAATATTAGCCGCCGAGTTTAATAAAGATGGTTTCAATATTGTTGACCACTACACCTATGTTTTCTTAGGCGATGGCTGTTTGATGGAAGGCATTTCGCATGAAGCCTGTTCGTTGGCAGGTACATTAGGCTTGGGCAAATTAATCGTTTTATATGATGACAACAATATTTCGATTGATGGCAAAGTCGATGGTTGGTTTACAGAAAACATCCCCGAACGTTTCCAAAGCTATGGCTGGCATGTTGTACCCAATGTTGATGGACACGATGCCCAAGCCATTCATACCGCCATTGAAGCCGCTCGTGCTGCAAGCGATAAACCCAGCATCATTTGCTGCAAAACCCTCATCGGTAAAGGTTCTGCCAACAAAGAAGGCAGCCACAAAACACATGGCGCACCTTTAGGCGCAGATGAAATCGAAGCCACCCGCCAACACTTAGGCTGGCACTACCCTGCTTTTGAAATTCCTGCCGACATCTATGCAGCATGGGATGCCAAAGCCAAAGGCGCTCAACTGGAAGCGGCATGGAATGAATTGTTTGCCCAATACCAAGCCCAATATCCTACTGAAGCGGCTGAATTTGTTCGCCGTATGCAAGGCGAATTGCCACAACATTTTGCCCAACACGTTGCCCATGCCCTGCAAGCCGTTTGCGAAAAAGGCGAAAAAATCGCCACCCGCAAAGCCAGCCAAAACAGCATTGAAGTCTTGGCGCAAGTATTGCCTGAATTAGTTGGTGGCTCAGCAGATTTAACCCCCTCCAACCTCACCGATTGGTCAAATAGCGTTTCCATTACCCGCGATAAAGGCGGCAACTATGTGCATTATGGTGTACGCGAATTTGCTATGGCAGCCATGATGAACGGCATGGCATTGCATGGTGGTGTGAAACCTTTTGGCGCCACCTTCTTAATGTTTAGCGAATACGCGCGTAATGCCTTGCGTATGGCAGCATTAATGAAAATTAACCCCATTTTTGTGTTTACCCACGATTCCATTGGTTTAGGCGAAGATGGTCCTACCCACCAACCTGTTGAACAAACCGCCACCTTGCGTTTAATCCCCAATATGGCTGTTTGGCGTCCTTGCGACACAGCAGAATCTTTAGTGGCATGGTCAGAAGCCGTACAAGCCGCCGACCACCCTTCTTGCTTAATTTTTAGCCGTCAAAACCTGCCATTTGTGAGCCGTGATGAAACACAGCTTGCCAACATCGCACGCGGTGGCTATGTATTACGCGCCGCCGACAATGCCCAAGCCGTTATTATTGCCACAGGCTCGGAAGTGGAATTAGCCCTGAACGCCCAAACGGCTCTTGCCGAACAAGGCATTGCGGTCAATGTGGTATCTATGCCATCAACCAATGTGTTTGATAAACAAGATGCAGCCTATCGCGCCAGCGTTTTGCCTGCCAACTTACCGCGCGTGGCAGTTGAAGCAGGTGTCAGCGATGGTTGGTATAAATATGTGGGCTTAAACGGCGCTGTAGTGGGCTTAGACCGTTTTGGCGAATCCGCCCCAGCCGAGCAATTATTTGAACACTTTGGCTTTACCGTAGAAAACCTTGTTCAAACCGTTAAATCTGTGCTGTAAACCCCTTTCGCTGCACATAACCAAACTGCCTGATAATATTGTTATCAGGCAGTTTTTATTGAGCTGCTTCAACAAGCAAAAGCATGCAGAACAATAAAAAGAGCCTAGCAACGATTAAATTGCTAGGCTCTTAAATTTATTGGTCGGAGTGAAAGGATTCGAACCTTCGACCCCTTGCACCCCATGCAAGTGCGCTACCAGACTGCGCCACACTCCGACTGAATCAAGAGTAAAATTATATTAATTTTTACCTTAATTAGCAAGCGTTTTTTCGATTTTATCTAAGATTTTTTGCAAACCTGATGAAACCTCAGCCGCCGTTGCCGCAGGATTGCCCTCTGCATCTTGTGCATTGTGATTAAATTCATCCACAAAGGGGGCAAATGTTTCTTTCAATTTACGCAATTTCACCACTTCTTGGCGCGTGTAATATTGTCCACCATAGCCAATCACGATGCCATGTGCGTTTTGCCATTCCTGAAATTGAGCAGGACTGATTTGCACCAACTCGCACACTTCTTGCAAATTAAAATAGCGTTGCGCGGGAATTGAGGGCAAATTAGCGTTGTTGTTGCTTGTCATAATAATGCTCCACCATGCCTTTGAGTTTTTGGCTCGCATGGAATGTTACCACACGACGGGCAGAAATCGGCACTTCTTCACCTGTTTTGGGGTTACGACCGGGGCGTTGAGGTTTATCGCGCAATTGGAAGTTACCAAAACCTGAAATTTTAATCTCTTCGCCGCGCTCTAATGTGGTACGAATCTCTTCAAAAAATAATTCAACGATTTCTTTGGCATCGTTTTTAGTTACGTTGCTGACCTTGTCGACTAAAATATCGGCCAGTTCTGCTTTAGTTAATGTCATGTGATTACCTTCTATTTTCAAACAGGGTGAATTATTACCAATTTTTGTTTAGAATTCAAGTAAATATCGTGTTTTTTTAGGGCAACTGTGCCGTTTTTAGCAAGCCGTTGCCCTCTTGGCAAATTAAGCACGCAGTTGTGCGCCTATTTTGCTGGCAGCTTCAATCAATTTTTGCATGATGGGTTCTAACACCTCATCGGTTAGCGTGGCTTCGTTGTCTTGCAACATCACTTTCACCGCCAAGCTTTTCATGCCTTCAGGCAAACCCACGCCACGATACACGTCAAACACATTAATCTCTTGAATCAACTTGCTTTTTACACTACGCAACGCTGCTAATAATGTTGCATATTCTGTATGTTCAGGCAACACAAAAGCGAAATCACGGCGTGCTGCTTGGAATTTGGAAACCGTTTGATAGGTGATTTTATCGCTTGCCAATACAGCAGCCATATCCAATTCAAACACCAAAGCAGCTTGGGGCAAATCATATTTTTGTAACCATTGTGGATGTAATTCTCCCATAAAACCAATGATTTGACCTTGCATTTTGATTTCGGCTGTGCGACCAGGGTGTAAAGCAGGATGAGTGGCTTTCACAAATTCCACTTCTCGCCCTGCCAACAAGTCTTCCACATCGCCTTTTAAGTCGAAAAAATCCACCGCACGGGTTTTATCGCCCCATTGTTCAGGCAAAGCTGAACCATATACCAAACCGCTCACACGTTCATTTTGAATAAACGCGCCTGTTTCATCTTTGCGAAACACCCGAGCAATTTCAAAAATACGCACACGGTTTTGCTTGCGGTTTAAATTGTTTTGCAACACTTCCACCAACCCGCCCAACAAAGTAGAACGCATCACGCTGTATTGAGTGGCTAAAGGATTTTGCAAACGAATGGCATGTTCATTAGCCGCAAAATCACGTTCCCATTGTTCATCAACAAAGGCATAGCTCACCACTTCTTGATAACCGCGTGCTGCCATATGTTGATACACAGCAAAACGCGGACGGCGGGTTTCAGGCAATTTCAACATGGCTAATTGACCTGAAGTGTAATCATCAGGAATATTTTCATAGCCATACACCCGCGCGATTTCTTCAATCAAATCAGCTTCAATCGCAATATCAAAGCGGAAAGAGGGCGAAGTTACACAAAAACCGTGTTCCGTTGCCACAGGTTGCAAGCCCAAATCATGCAAAATTTGCTGAACACGTTCCGCGCTGATGGCAACACCCAACAATTTTTCCACGCGAGCCAAGCGCACCTCTACCGTTTTCACAGCAGGCAACTGCCCTACTGCTTCCACCACATCGCCCACACGACCGCCACAAATGTGCACCACCAATTCGGTTGCCCGTTCTATCGCATCACGTTGCAACATAAAATCCACACCGCGTTCAAAGCGGAACGATGAATCCGAACCAAAGCCATATTGGCGCGATTTACCCGCAATCACTTCAGGCACAAACCAAGCCGATTCCAACACAATATTTTGTGTCTCATCGCTTACCGCGCTGGCAGCGCCGCCCATCAAACCTGCCATGCTCAACGCGCCTTGCTCATCAGCAATCACCAAAGTGTTATCCGCTAAAGTAACCGTTTTTTCATTCAAACACGCCAATTCTTCGCCATTTACTGCGCGGCGCACAATGATGCTACCTTGCAATTTATCGGCATCAAAAACGTGCATGGGTTGCCCCAATTCCAGCATCACATAATTACCAATATCCACCAATGCCGAAATAGAACGCACACCACTGCGCTCCAAACGTTGCACCAGCCATTTTGGCGATGCAGCTTGTGCATTCACTCCCTCAATCACACGACTTAAAAAACGCCCACAATCTTCAGGCGCATCAATGCGCACCGCTTGTGTGCGCTCGCTGCTGATGGGCATTGATTGAATCACAGGCAGTTGCGCCACGCCTTGCGTTAAAGCTGCCACCTCACGCGCCAAACCTTTAATGCTCAAACAATCTGCACGATTGGGCGTGATTTTTAAAGTAAACAAAGTATCGTCTAAATCCAAATACTCACGGATATTGCTGCCCACAGGCGCATCATCGGGCAGAATCAATAAACCATCTACTTTTTCAGGCAAGCCCAATTCTTTTGCCGAACACAACATCCCATTTGAGGTTTGTCCACGCATTTTAGTGGGCTTAATCTTAAAGTTATTGGGCAACAACGCCCCTGCCAACGCACAAGGCACTTTAATGCCCACTTTCACATTAGGCGCACCACACACAATCTGAATCAGCTCACCCGTGCCTGCATCCACTTGCGTAACATTTAAACGGTCGGCATCGGGATGTTTTTCCACCGATTTCACTTCAGCCACCACCACGCCCGAAAATTCAGGGGCAGCTTGATTAATTTCCTCAACCTCCAACCCTGACATGGTTAATAAATGTGCAAAATCATCAACAGAAAGATTAGGGTTGGCTTGAGTTTTTAGCCAGTTATAGGAAAATTGCATACTTTAATCTCTATTTATTCAATATGATAAAATAATCAGTTAGGTAACCTACTGGTTATTTTCGTGATGGAAAAACCCATAATATATTGCCATGCCCCATATCAGCAGCTCAAAAGCAAATGACCAATGCAAAATAAAATTCCAATACCACGATTGATAAAGTGCAGGCACAGTAAAAAACGAAAACGGTTTATCTAACCAAGGCATTAGCCACCAAATATCGCCTACAATCGTGTCTAACAATAAATGAATACAACCATTTATAGCCAATAATAAAATCATTGCAACCCATGCGTTTTGCTTATTCCGTTGCCAAAAAAGCCAACTGATAGATAGGCAAAGCAGCCAAAACACAGGCCAATGAGTAATATAACGATGATGGTGTACTTTTCCTTGATCAACCCAATAAAAATAGAACATATCAATATCAGGAAGTAAGCCCCCGATAACGCCAACCGTCTCCCAATAACGATTTCGCATATGAACAGGTTTAAATGATATAAACCATTTTGCAACTATATAACCCGCAGCTGCATGAGCAATCAACATGAGTAC
>JBHADP010000068.1:0-3163 GCA_041855125.1 Neisseria sp.
CCTAATGAACGAAGCTGGTGTTGATGTGTTGCTGGTGGGTGATTCACTTGGCATGGCTGTGCAAGGACAAACCTCTACTTTGCCAGTGAGCTTACAAGATATGTGTTATCACACCGCCGCCGTTGCGCGGGGGAATCGACATGCCATGATTGTTACCGATTTACCATTTGGTGCGTATCAACAAAGTAAAGAACAAGCCTTTGCTGCATCTGCTGAATTGATGGCAGCAGGCGCACATATGGTGAAACTGGAAGGTGGCGTATGGATGGCAGAAACCACCGCGTTTTTACAACAACGTGGCATTCCCGTGTGTGCCCATATTGGCTTAACCCCACAATCGGTTTATGCGTTTGGCGGTTATAAAGTACAAGGCAAAGGCGATGTGGCGGCTCAAGCCTTATTAGCCGATGCCCAAGCGCATGATGAGGCAGGGGCAGCCATGATTTTAATGGAATGTGTACCTGCGGCATTGGGTAAACAGGTAACGGAAGCAGTCAGTGCGCCCACCATAGGCATAGGTGCAGGCGTGGATTGTGATGGGCAAGTGTTGGTGATGCACGATATGTTGGGCGTGTTCCCTGGTAAAACCGCTAAGTTTGTTAAAAACTTTATGGTGGGGCAAGGCAGCATACAAGATGCGGTTAAAGCCTATGTGGCAGCAGTGAAACAACAAACTTTCCCCGCTTTAGAACACACCTTCACAGCATAAGGAACGGATTGATGCAAATCATTCATACCATTCAAGAATTACGCGCTTGGCGCAAAACCGTTGGCAGCGTGGCATTTGTACCCACAATGGGTAATCTACATGAAGGGCATCTTGCCTTAGTGCGCGAAGCCAAACAACACGCTGAACAAGTGGTGGTCAGCATTTTTGTGAATCGCTTGCAATTTGGGCAAGGCGAAGACTTTGACCAATATCCGCGCACTTTGCAACAAGATGCAGATAAATTATTAAACGAAGGCGTGGCGGTTATTTTTGCGCCCGATGAAAAAGAGTTATACCCTCATGTGGCGCAACAATATCACGTTGAACCGCCCAATTTGCAAAATGAATTGTGTGGCGCATTTCGCCCCCATCATTTTCGCGGTGTGGCAACCGTTGTAACCAAATTGTTTAATATTGTGGAAGCCGATGTTGCCTGTTTTGGTAAAAAAGACTATCAGCAACTGACCATTATTCAAGGCATGGTAAACGACCTAAATATGAATATTCGCATTATTCCTGTGGATACAGGACGTGCGCCAGATGGTTTAGCCCTATCCAGCCGTAACCAATATTTGAGCGACAGCGAACGCATGGAAGCACCGCGTTTATATCGTGAATTGGCAGCGATGGCGCAAGCGATTGAAAATGGTGCGCTCAACTATGTTGAATTAGAGCAAAATGCGATTGCCCAGCTGACTCAAGCAGGTTGGCAAGTGGATTATATTGAAGTGCGCCATGCCGCTAATTTACAAGTGGCACACGCAGGCGATAAACATATTGTGATTGTGGCGGCTGCCCGTTTAGGTCGTACCCGTTTGATTGACAATATTGAAGTGGTATTAGCCTAAAAACAATCGGTCGGGAAACACTCCCGACCGATGTATTAACCGCGTGTTTCGCGCCAAACCAAATAATCGCGTAAGGGCGGCATGGGTGGGTTAATACAATGCGGACATACACCCGTGATGTCTTCATCATCATCTTCAATATGCAAGGCATTGGGGTCAAAACGGGCTTGTTGCAACACCGCTTGTGCCAATGCTTGTGCTTGAACCACATCAAAATCAAAGCGTTCTAAAATTTCATTTAATAAATCTTGTTCTGCCTGACTGAAAGTTTGTTGATGCGTATGAATCAAACGGAGGTAGTCGTCATGAGTAATTTTTTGTTGTAATCGTTCAAAAAACATAAAAAAAGTCGCTTTCAAAAAATCAAGCAGTATCATAACAGCATTTATGATGGGACTAAGGAACGTTAGTGAAAAAAATCTTATTGAGTGGTTTGATGTTGTTACTGATGGCAGGTGCGGGCGTGGGCGGTTGGTTTGTTGCACAACAGCAGGCGATGTTGGATAAACCTGCACCCACCGTTTTAACCCGTGAAGGCGTGTTAAAACAAATTCAACAGCTAAACCGCTTAGAAAGCACCGCTTTTTATATTGATACCATTGTGCAAACACAAAAAGCAGGGCGTTGGTATTTTCTTTGGCAAGATGCCCAACGTGGGCTGTTTATTGCACAGGGCAAAGTATTGGCAGGCATTGATTTAAACAAACTGACCGCCCAAAACGTGCAAGTTTTAGACGACAAAGTGATTCTTACCCTGCCACCTGTGGAAATCCTCAGCGTGGATTTAGCCAAACTGGAAGTATATGATTTACAAACAGGCAATTTGGGTTTACATCCGATTGATAACAGCGTGTTTGCCGAAGTTCAGCAACGTGCCAAACAGCAAGTATTAACCAGCGCGTGTCAAGCAGATATTTTAAACCATGCTCAAACCCAAGCTCAGCAACAATTAGAAACCTTATTTGCCTTAATGCAAACACCCGTATCGGTATATCCCAGTAGCGTGCCTGTTTGCAAAAGCAATGTGTCCTATCAATAAAAAAGCCAGCTCAATGCTGGCTTGATGTTGGCATGACCTTATTCTTCAGGTTGCTCGCCATCGGTTTCATCTAAAGTGCCTTCGGTAATCTTCACCAAAGTGCCAGCCGCTTCGCGGATTTTGGCATCAATTTCATTGGCAATATTCGGATTTTCTTTGAGCCACACGCGCACATTGTCTTTCCCTTGACCAATTTTCGCGCCATTATAGCTATACCAAGCACCAGCTTTATTGATGATATTCATTTTGACACCAATATCAATCAACTCGCCTTCCCAGCTAATCCCTTCACCATACAAAATATCAAATTCAGCAGAACGGAAAGGGGGCGCAACTTTATTTTTGATGATTTTAACTTTAGTTTCCTTGCCAATAGGCTCTTCATGGTCTTTACCTTTGATTTGTGTCGTACCACGAATATCCAAGCGCACCGAAGCATAGAATTTTAAAGCATTACCGCCTGTGGTGGTTTCAGGGCTGCCATACACCACACCAATTTTCATCCGAATTTGGTTAATAAACACCACCAGCGTATTGGTTTTTTTGATGTGTCCTGTTAATTTACGC
>JBHADP010000069.1:0-13517 GCA_041855125.1 Neisseria sp.
AGGCAATATCAGTGCTTTAAATGAGCAAGAGCGCCGTGGTGTGAAGGCATTTATTGATAATGGCTGTATTGCTTGCCACAAAGGGGTAACTTTGGGCGGCGACAGTTTCCAAAAATTTGGTTTGGTTGATGGTCCTTATTGAAAGTTTACGGGCAGCAAAAATCAGGATGAAGGTCGCTTTGAGGTAACGAAAGCGGAGAATGATAAGTTTGTGTTCCGTGTGCCAGGTTTGCGTAATGTGGCGAAAACTTATCCTTATTTCCACGATGGCAGTGTGTGGGAATTGAATAAGGCAGTTGAAATTATGGGTCAAGCGCAGTTGGGTAAAAAATTGCCTGAAGAACAAGTGAAAGATATTGTGGCGTTCTTGGGTACTTTAAATGGTACGGTGTCGGAATATGCGCGTACTGTGCCTGAATTGCCAGTTTCTCATAGTGAGTTGTCTCGCCCTGAGAAACGTCAATAAGGGTAAGATGAGTTGAATGTGTAGGCTGAATCTTAAGGGGTTCAGCCTTTTTTATTCGGTACAAATGGCATGGGGAGAAAGTTTGTGAAGATTCCAATGGGGTATCGCCCATGTTAATAAGTCTTGGGGGCGATTAACACTGGGGGCGGGCGGTAGGTTTAAATAGGTGAATACTTGGCGTAATAGGGTTTCTCGTTGGTTTAAGTCGAGGGCAGGGGCAAGGGTTTGTTTTGACCATTTTTGCCCATGTTGATTCACCAATAGGGGCAAATGGGCATAATGGGGTGTGGGGGCGTGTAAGCATTGTTGTAGGTAGATTTGGCGTGGTGTGGAAACCAGTAAGTCTTGCCCTCGCACGATGTGGGTAATGCCTTGTGCAGCGTCATCTACAACTACTGCCAGTTGGTATGCCCAAAAGCCGTCTGCGCGTAATAAAACAAAATCGCCAATATCGTGTGCAAGGTTTTGGGCATAATGTCCAATGATGGCATCGTGAAAAGTGATGGTGTGATGGGGAACGTGAATCCGCCAAGCAGGTGGTTTGGTGTGTGGTGTAGGGGAAGATAGGTTGCGACAGTTGCCATTATATACCCAACCATCTACGCCCATATGGGCGGCTTGTTGCCATGTTTTGCGGCTGCAATAGCAAGGGTAGATAAGCTGTTGCTGTTGTAATTGGGTGAAGGCGGTATGGTATAAGGCATGGCGTTGGCTTTGATAAACCACTTCGCCGTCCCATTCCAAACCAAATGCGGCTAAGGTGTGCAGAATGTGTGATGCTGCGCCTGCCATTTCGCGCGGTGGGTCGAGGTCTTCCATACGCACCAACCAACGCCCATGATGGGCTTTGGCATCAAGATAGCTGGCAACAGCGGTGAGCAGTGAGCCAATATGCAGTAAACCTGTGGGGCTGGGGGCAAAACGTCCGATGTAAGTTGGGTTTTCCATAGGGTAAGGGGAGGGGTGTTATAATGGGTGCAATCAATTAACTGAGTTTGAAATTGTGATGCAAGCCGATTTTTCTCGACCTCTTTTGGCGATTGATACCAGCACTGCTTTTTTGTCGTTGGCAGTTTATCATCAAGCGCGTTATGTGAGCCGTCATGTGGCGGCTAATAATCAGCAATCTGAGTGTATTTTACCGCTTATCCATGAGTTATTTGTAGAAGCAGGTGTGCAAACGTCTGATTTAGGGGCGATTGTTTATGCACAAGGTCCGGGTGCGTTTACGGGTTTGCGGATTGGTATTGGGGTGGCACAGGGTTTGGCTGCGCCTTTTCATCTTCCTCTGATTGGCATACCGTGTTTAGATGCGGTGGCTTATGGTGTGCCATCTCATGCTTGTGTGTTAGCTGCAACCGATGCGCGTATGGGCGAGGTGTTTTATGTATGGTTTGATACGCTGCATCATGTTCGTTTGAGTGATTATCAGGTGGGAAAAGCAGCAGAAGTGGTCTTGCCAAAAGATAGGGCGTTAGAGCAAGCGCAAGGGGTAGGCAATGCGTTTGCATTGGCAGAATTCTTGCCATGTGTGGGTACACCTCAGATGCCAACGGCGGTGGATTATTTGAAATTGGCTTTAACGGGGCGTTATGCGGCAACTTCGGCTGCGCAGGCGGAATTATTGTATGTTCGCAATAAGATTGCTTTAACAGCAAGCGAGCAAGCCGCACGGAAAGCTGCATCATGTTGATTCGATTGGCGCAAGCGGAAGATGTGGCGGCGTTGGCGGCATTAGATGCGTGTTGTAATCCTGTGCCATGGTCAGCGAAGCAATTTTTAGCGGCGTTGAATAGCCCGCATGACACGGTGTTGTTGGCATGGCAGGATAAGCAGTTGGCAGGTTTTGCGGTGTGGCAAACGGTATGCGATGAATCGGAACTGCATTTAATTGCCACCGCTCCTGAATATCGCCGACAAGGTTTGGCAGGACGGTTGTTGATGTCTTGGCAACAGGCTTGCGCGGAACAAGGGGTAAGGCGTTTATTATTAGAGGTGCGCGATAGCAATCATGCGGCTCAACAGTTGTATGTGAAACACGGTTTTCAGGCATACACACGCCGTCGCCAATATTATTCTTTGCCCGATGGCACGCGCGAGGATGCCGTATTAATGGAACAAGCATGTTAAGCAGCCGTTATTTACATTTACATGAAGCCTTAGGATTGGGTGTGATGTGGCTACAACAGGGCGCAAAATGTGTACCGCCTGAACGCCCATCTCCAGCCACACTGCCTAAGCCCAAACCAACGCTTGTTGCGACTCCAGCCAAACCAGCACGGCAGCAGACGGTGAGCCCTGCGCATGCGGCAACGTTGGCAGCCATTGGTCGCTCTAAAATCCAAACAGCGGTTATTTCTCCCCCTGTTACGCCTGCGCCTGAACCTGTGGTGCAGGTGGATTCTGTGCAGCAGCATCAGCAAGCCTTAGCTAAACATATACAAGCTGTGAAATTGATGGTAATCAGCATCTGTCCTGCACCTGAAGACAGCTTGGCAGGGCAGTTGTTTAGCGGTGAAGTGGGGGTATTATTAAATAAAATGTTGGCAGCGATTGGTTTGCAACCTCATCAAGTGCATAAAACCAGTTGGCTGGATACAACGGTGTTTAGTCCCAATCCATCGGCGGCAGAATTAAGCGCGGCTCAACCGCGTTTGGCAGCAGAATTGGCATTGGCACAGCCACAAGCCATTTTGTTTTTAGGACAATTTTTTACGCAAGCTGAACAGCAAGCGCGTCTGGAAGATTTTAGTCAAGGCTTGCCGATGTTTACCGTGCCGCATCCTGCGCGTTTATTGCGCCAACCCCATTTAAAAGCCGAAGCATGGGAGACTTTGCAGAAACTGCAAAAAGTATTATAAGAACCTGTATTCATAATCATTGTGGTGTTTTTTTGTACGCTTTGAGTGTGCTTACGGCGTTGTATGCGCACCAAATCGCACGATAATACGATGCACGCAGGTTCTAAAACAAAAAAGCCTTCACGATATGAGTGAAGGCTTTTGAAATTCAAACCAATTATTTCAATTTGGTTTCTTTGTAAATAACGTGTTTGCGGGCAACAGGGTCAAATTTTTTGATTTCCAATTTGCCAGGCATGGTACGTTTATTTTTGGTGGTGGTATAGAAATGACCTGTACCAGCAGTTGATTCCAGTTTGATTTTATCGCGCATTGCAGTATTCCTTCATCAAATGAATTTAAATTAGGCTTCGCCGCGAGCACGCAAATCAGCCAGAACGACATCAATGCCTACTTTATCAATGGTACGCAACGCAGCGTTAGAAACGCGCAAGCGCACCCAGCGGTTTTCACTTTCTACCCAAAAACGGCGTGTTTGCAAGTTAGGCAAAAAACGACGTTTGGTTTTATTGTTGGCGTGTGACACGTTGTTGCCGCTCATCGGGCGTTTACCGGTCACTTTACAAACTCGTGCCATGATTGGACTCCAAACTTCTATATTTAAAATAGTAAAACGTTATTTATACCACAAAAAACGGTTTTCTATCAAGCATACCTTATTTAGCCTTGGAACAGGACAAGGCTAAATGGTCGAAAATGTTGTTTTTGCCAAACATTTTACGATGCAGTGGTCGGCTCGGCAGGTTTGTTTTCGGTTTCATCGGTAAAACGTTTTAAGCCACCACCTAAGGCTTTATATAAATCAGCCATGTTTTCTAAACGACTGAGTTGGCTGGCTAATAAGGTGGTGTTGGCGCTGTAATTGCTGCGTTCGGCATCGAGTAAATCCAATGCGCTAGACACGCCATGCTGATAGCGTAAATTCACTAAGCGTAAATTGTCTGCATAGGCTTTGCTTTGGCGTTGTTTGGCAGCGTGGGCTTGTTCAAGCTGTTCGCGTGCGACTAAGGCATCGGCAACATCTCGGAACGCAGATTGAACCGCCGCTTCATAATTGACCACTTGGATTTCTTGGCGAATTTTGGCGGCATCTAAGCTGGCTTGTAAACTGCCCCAGTTGAAAATGGGGATATTGATGCTGGGGGCGAAAGTCCATGTGCGGTTGCTGCCACGGAATAAGCCACTCAATTCGGTTGAACCCATGCCTATGGTGCTGGTTAAGCTGATACTCGGGAAAAATGCTGCACGTGCTGCGCCAATATTGGCATTGGCTTGTTTTAAAGCGTGTTCAGCGGCACGAATATCAGGGCGATTCAGTAAAACGTCTGAACTTAAACCTGCGGGCAGTTTGCTCACTTTAAATTGTTTGCTTAAAGCCAAGCCTTTCGGCAAATCGGTGGGAATGGGTTGATTGAGCAAGATGGCAAGAGCATTGCTGGCTTGTTCTTTGCTTTGTACGGCAGCCGCATAATCGGCTTTGGCAGATTCGATTAAGGCTTCTTGTTGGCGCAAATCTACCGCCGACACCACACCTGCTTGATGTTTTAATTGGGTGAGGCGATAGGTTTGTTCACGGCTTTTGAGAACACGTTGAGCCAATGCCATGCTTTCTTCGGCATAGCGTTCATTAAAATAGGCTTTGGCAACGGAGGCAACCAAACTCAGATGGGTAGAATCGCGAGTGGCTGTGCTATTAAAATAGCTTTCTAAAGCAGCATCTTGGTTACTACGCGCTTTGCCAAATAAATCCAGTTCATACGAGGTTACACCTAAGCCGATGCTATAAGCATTGCGTGTGTAAGAGTTACCAGTGCTGCTTAAATCTTTGGCTGTGCGTGTGCGTGCGGCTGAACCGCTTGCGTTCACGCTGGGCAAACCATCTGCACGGGTAATCATGTATTGTTTACGCAAGGCTTCGGCATTGAGTGCAGCAGTGCGTAAATCGGTGTTGCGTTCAAGCGCAATTTCGATTAAACGATGGAGGCGTGGGTCGGCAAAATAGTCTTGCCAGCCTAAAGAAGCGGCTTGAATGGCATTTTGCTTGGGTGTGTCATATTTGAACGTTTCAGGCACACTCACTTGTGGCTGTTCGTATTGAGGCGCCAAGCTTTTACAAGCCGATAATGCGACGCTTACCGCCAACGCTAAGATGATGGGTTTTACATTCCATGTGCTCATTTACATTATCCTTTGTTGCACCGCTAAATGAGTGGTTTAGCGGCGCAAGGTTAGCGTTTATTTGTCTAAATGAAGGGTGGTTGGAGTGGAAGTTTCCGCAATCTGAGGCTCAGTTGCCTTGTCCTGACGGAACAGCTTGCGCACCACAACATAGAATAATGGTACTAAGAATATTGATAAGAATGTACCCACCAACATTCCCCAAAATACTGCCGTACCAATGGCTCGCTGACTTGCCGAGCTGGCACCTGTGGCAATATACAAAGGTACCACACCCAAAATAAAGGCAAATGAGGTCATCAGAATTGGGCGGAAACGCAAATGCGCGGCTTCCAAAGCAGCAGCAATCGCATCTTTACCGTGCGCCTGCAAATCCTTGGCAAACTCAATAATCAGAATCGCATTTTTCGCACTCAAGCCCATCACCGTTACCATACCAATGGTAAAGTAAATATCATTGGAATAACTGCGAATCAATGCGCCCACGCCCACGCCTAAAATACCCAAAGGCACCACCAAAATCACTGCCAATGGAATCGACCAGCTTTCATACAGCGCAGCTAATACTAAAAACACAGCCAATCCTGCAAACGCATATAAAATCATGGTTTGCGAAGAACCTTTTGCTTCTTCACGCGATTGACCTGCCCATTCTAAGCTGTAGCCTTCCATTTCATCCACCAAGCGTTGCACTTCTGCCATTGCCTCACCTGTTGATTTACCTGCGGCAGGTGCGCCTGTGAGCTGCATGGCAGGATAGCCGTTAAAGCGTTCGCTTTGCTCTACGCCCTTTTTCCAAGACACTTTGGCAATGGTTGCTAAAGGCACTTCCACGCCTTGATTATTGGGAACCGTTAATGCCAACACATCTTCAGGTTGCATACGCGCTTTGGCATCGGCTTGCACAATCACACGTTGTAAACGACCATTATTGGGGAAGTCATTTACATAGCTTGAGCCTAATGCCGTACCCAATACTGTTTTAATGCTAGAAAAACTGATTTCTTGGGCGGCAGCCGCTTCACGATTAATCTCAATATTTAATTGAGGCGCATCTTCCAAACCACTGGCACGGGTGTTTTGTGCATTAAATAGGGCAGGATTACCGCGCATTTTGCCCAACAACTCATTGCGTTTTGCCAATAAAGCATCATGACCTTGATTATTACGGTCTTGCAAATAGAAACTAAAGCCTGAGTTATTGCCCAATTCCATAATAGGAGGCGGGTTAATAGAAATGGCAAAACCATCGCGTATCGTACCAAACAAAGCACCTGTCATTTTGCCTGCTACTGAGCTGGCATCACTGCCTGCTGCGGTACGCTCGTCCCAGTCTTTTAACATGGCAAAACCCATCGCCATATTTTGACCGCTACCTGAGAAGCTAAAGCCCGACACCGTAATGATGTTTTCAATTTCAGGCATAGACTTGGCGACATTTGTTACGGCTTCCATTGTGGCGTTGGTACGTTCCATCGTAGCACCTGATGGTAACTGCACGCTCACCATAATAAAACCTTGGTCTTCTTCAGGTAAAAACGCAGTAGGCAAACGGCTGATTAACAAGGCTGCCCCTGCTGTTAATGCCAAATACACAATACTCATCGAGAAGGTACGGCGCAACACTGTTCCCACCATACCCGAATAACGGTGTGTGCCTTTATCAAATACACGGTTAAACCAACCAAAAAAGCCTTTTTTCTCGGCATGATGGTCTTTAATCGGCTTTAACAAAGTGGCACATAAAGCTGGTGTGAGTGAGAGTGCAAGGAATGCCGAGAAAGCAATCGCAAATGCCATGGTGAGCGAGAATTGGCGGTAAATATTACCCGTTGCACCGCTAAACATTGCCATCGGCACAAACACCGACACCAATACTGCCGTAATACCAATAACCGCGCCCGAAATCTGACTCATTGCTTTTTTGGTGGCTTCCTTAGGCGGCAAACCTTCTTCCGCCATAATCCGTTCCACGTTTTCCACCACCACAATCGCATCGTCCACCACAATACCAATAACCAGTACCATCGCAAACATGGTCATCACGTTAATCGACATTCCCAAATAGGAGATAGCCGCAAACGCACCCAACAGCGAAATGGGTACCACAATGGTTGGAATAATGGTGTAGCGGAAGTTTTGCAAAAAGATATACATCACAATAAACACCAGCACCACGGCTTCGATTAAGGTGTGTATCACTTTTTGAATCGATAAATCCACAAACTTAGACGTGTCATAAGGGGTAACCCATTTCACATCATTGGGGAAAAACTTCTCCAATTCAGTCATTTTGGCTTTGACTGCAGTGGCGGTTGCCAAGGCGTTACCATCGTTGGATAACGACACCGCCATACCTGCCACAGGTACACCGTTTAAGCGTGAAGATGAGCCATAAGATTGGCTACCCAGCTCAATTCGGGCAACGTCTTTTAAGTAAACGTTTGCGCCTGTGGTAGAAGTACGCAACATAATGTTGCCAAACTCTTCAGGCGTTTTTAACTGACCTTCTGCGGTGATGGTGGCGGCAATTTGCTGTCCTTCATTAGAGGGAACTGCCCCCAATGAACCTGCTGAAATCTGGGCATTTTGTGAAGAAATCGCCGATGAGACATCGCTAAACGATAAGTTATAACCTTTGAGCTTTTGCGGGTCTACCCACACGCGCATGGCACGTTGTGAGCCAAACAAGTTTACATTGCCCACACCATTAATACGTTGTAATTCAGGAATCACATTGCGTTGGGCATAGTCTGCCATATCTGCTACGCTTTGCGTTTCTGAAGTCAGCATCACCACCATCAAAAAGTTTGACCGTGCTTTTGACACTGTTACACCATTTTGTTGCACTATTGAAGGCAATGCTGCGGTTACTTCCGACAATTTATTTTGCACGTTTACCTGTGCAATATCGGGGTCGGTTTCAGGGGTAAAGGTGAGGGTTACTGTACCACTACCGCTTGAAGTAGAGGAAGTGGTGATGTAGTCTAGCCCTTCCACACCATACATATTGCGTTCAATCACTGCCAACACGCTGTCTTCTAACACTTGTGCTGAAGCACCGGGGTAAGTGGCAGTGAGCGTAACGGTTGGGGCAGCTACTTTAGGATATTGAGCAATCGGCAGATTATTAATGCCAATCACGCCCGCAATCATAATAAAAATGGCAATCACCCAAGCGAATACGGGGCGATCAATAAAAAACTTAGCCATGAATGTACATCCTTATTCTGATGCGGCTGAAGCAGAGGTTGACGCAGCGCGTGGTGCGGCAGCAGATGCGGGGGGAGCGGCTTCTTCCATACCACCGTCGCCACTTTCTCCACTTTCACCGCCTGCATCTGATGATTCTGTGCCTGATGCGGCAGAAGCACTGGCTGCGCTGGCGGCTTCTTCAGGAGGTGTCCATTCTTTTGGCGTTACTTTTTTCGCACCGGTCATCCCTGCAATCATCGTACCATCAACAATCACCTTATCACCTTCAGCCAAACCTTCAGTGATGACCCAACTATTGCCTTGTTGTCCTGCAATGGTTACCACGCGAGGTTCCATACCGCCGTCTGCATTCACCACCATCACCGTATCTTGCTGACCGCGTGTTACCGCTTTTTGTGGTACAACAAACGCATTGGCAATTTCGGCTTGTGGCATACGCACACGCACATATAAATTAGGCAACAACACATTATCAGGATTCGGCACGGCAGCACGAATCGTGATTTGACCTGTTGCTTCATCCACAGTCGGGTCGGCAAAAACCAAACGACCTTTATGGGCATATTCCGTACCATCTTCCAAGAAAATGCTGACCGCAATCCCACCGTTTACCGCTTGCAACTTACCATCCGCAAAGTCTTGGCGCAGTTTCATAATCGAACTGGCAGATTGTGTAATATTGACATACATCGGGTCGGTTTGTTGAATGGTTGCCAACACCGTAGCATCGCCTGCACTCACCAACGTACCTTCTGACACCTTAGCTTGGCCAATAAAACCTGAAATAGGGGCAGTAATGCGCGAGTAGTTCAAATTAATTTGTGCGCTGCGTAACGTGGCTTTCGCTGCTTCCACGCTGGCTTCCGCCGCGCGTTTTGAAGCAACAGCGGCATCGTATTCTTGCTTACTGATGGCATCGGCTTTCACCAATGGACGATAACGCGCCAAATCCGCATTGGCTTTAGCCAAAGAGGCTTCCGCGCTGGCTAAAGAAGCACGCGCACTGTGTAAATTGGCTTCATAAGTTGCTGCATCCACTTGGAACAACGGTTGTCCTTGACGCACAAAAGCCCCTTCTTGGAACAAACGTTTCTGAATAATCCCCCCCGCTTGTGCGCGAACATCTGCCGTGCGAGTAGATTCCAACCGCGCGGGTAAATCCGTGTTAAGCGTTACCGTAGTGGGATAAACCGTTACCACGCCCACCACAGGTGCAGGGGCTTCCTTTTTCTGTCCTGCTTGTTGCGCAGCGTTTTGATTACAAGCAGCCAAGCCAAAAGCCATTGCCACCGCCAAAACCGACACTCGCCAAATGCCAGAATGCGAAGAGTTGCGAGTCATATCATTTCCTGTTCTCAAATTCATGCTTGAAACCCAAATGGGCTGTTTGAAAAACTGCTTTAAAAACAGTCATCAAACAGCCTATAAACCAACTGCAATCATCTATTGATTCATTACAGTTTACACACAATCAAAAGATTTTCATTATACATACGCATTTGTATGTAATAAAGTTATTTTTTATAATGGCGCATGAAATAAAACTTAACTACCAAAACACAACCATGCGAAAAACCAAAGCTGAAGCCCTGAAAACCCGTGAAGACTTGCTGCTCTCTGCCTTACATACTTTTTATCAACAAGGCGTGGCGCGCACTTCATTAAACGAAATTGCTCGCAATGCAGGCGTTACACGAGGGGCATTATATTGGCATTTTAAAAACAAAGAAGATTTATTCGATGCCTTGTTTCAAATGATTTTTAAAGACATTGACGAAAAATTTGAACACGATTTTCATCACACCCAGCATCCTAAAGCCAATTTGCGTCAGGCATTAATTAATATGTTTGAACGTTTGCAAGATGATGAACATCATCGAAAATTTTGCAATATTCTGCATTTGAAATGCGAACATGTGCAAAAGAATCAATCCATTATTCATATTAGTCAAAAATATTATGATATGTGGGAAGAACAACTGCGGCGTTCTTTGCGATTGTGTATTCAATATGGTGAATTGCCTGCTGATTTGGATTTGGAAATGGCAACATTATCCATGTGAATCTGCATTAAAGGCTTAATGCATACTTGGCTCTATCATGGTTTTGACTTGTCCCAAATTGCGCCTCGTTTTATCGATATCGCGTTAGACACTTTGAATACACATGCTGCACTGCGGCAAATACAGACACCCTGATGGGTGGAGATGATAAGGGGAAGATTGAGGAAGATTGCATAGACATGCTGACGACAATTTCCCCTTTTGGTGAATAAATTTGAGGGGTTTGAGTAGGCGTAAAAAAACAGCTCATTTGAGCTGTTTTTTGAATGTGGTGCCCAGGGTCGGACTCGAACCGACACACCTTTCGGCGGGGGATTTTGAGTCCCCTGCGTCTACCAATTTCGCCACCTGGGCTAGCGAAGAAGTCGTCATTATAGCGTTGAAATGATTTTTGTAAAGTATTTGTTGCAAATTTTTTAGGGGTATTTATTTAAATAGTTGAATTTAAGTTAAATTTATTTAAAAAATAAACCGCAAAACGGTAAGGTGATGCGGTTGATAGGGGAAGCCTAAATCGGGCTTAGGCTAAATAAGGGGCGAGGGTACGTTGTAAAATGTTCATATCGGTGATGGCGGTAATGTTGGCTTGCCCCAGTTGATTTAAACCAACAAAGCGCATCACGCTGTTACTGACTTTTTTATCATGCTGCATATGTTCTATCCAACGCTCAAAGCTAAAGCGAGGTGGTTCGGTAGGCAGGGCTGCACGTTTTAGTAAGGCGATGACACGTTCGGTATCGGTGGCGGTAAGCTGCCCAAGTTGTTCGGATAGGCGACACGCTAAAACCATGCCTGCTGCAACGGCTTCTCCATGTAACCATACGCCATAACCCATTTCAGCTTCGATGGCATGTCCAAAGGTATGCCCGAGATTGAGCCATGCGCGAATCCCTTGTTCTTTTTCGTCATCGGCAACGATGTCGGCTTTCATTTTGCAGCAATGGTACACGGCATGGGTGAGGGCTTCGGGCTGTTGTGCCATTAAGGCTTCGATGTTGTTTTCTAACCATGTGAGAAAGTCAGCATCGCCTAATAGGGCATATTTGATGACTTCTGCCATGCCGGCAGAAAATTCACGAGCAGGCAAGGTGGATAAGGTGTTGAGGTCGGCAATGACGATTTGGGGTTGATAAAACGCGCCTATCATGTTTTTGCCTAAGGGGTGATTGATGGCGGTTTTACCCCCCACTGATGAGTCCACTTGGCTTAATAAGGTGGTGGGGATTTGGATAAAGGGTGCGCCACGTTGGTAGGTTGCTGCAGCAAAACCTACTACGTCGCCAATCACGCCGCCACCCAATGCAATGAGGGTGGTGTTGCGTTCCGCACGTTTTGCCATTAAAACATCAAAAATGTGGTTGAGTGATTGCCAGTTTTTATATTGCTCGCCATCGTTGAGCAGAATGTCAAAGTGTTCGATGCCTAAGGCATCTAAAGCGTGTTGTACGGTAGCCAGATATAAGGGGGCAATGGTTTGGTTGGTGATGATGGCGGCTTTTTGACCAATATGGGGGGCGAGATGCTGGGATAATTCGGATAGCAGTTGGTTGCCAATGATGATGGGATAGGCATGGGATGGGGTATGAACGGTTAGGGTTTGCATGCTGAATTCCGTTGGGTTAACAGTTGTAAGATGTGTTGGATGGTTTTTTGGCAACTGCCTTGGTTGGCATCAATGATATGGTGGGCAGTGGCACGATAGATGGGATCACGAATATCGTAGAGTTCTTGTAATTTGGCTAGGGGGTTATCAACTTGGAGTAAGGGGCGGTTTTTATCGCTGTGGGTGCGTTCTAACAGGATATGAGGCAAGGCATGTAGATAAAGAACGATGCCACGTTGTTTGAGGCATTGGCGATTGGCTTCGCGTATGACTGCACCACCGCCTGTTGCCAATACAATTTCGGATTGGGCAGTCAGTTCGTCTAAGGTTGCCATTTCGCGCAGCCGAAAGCCTTCTTCGCCTTCGAGTTCAAATATGGTGGGAATGGAGACACCTGTACGCTCAGAAATCACATGGTCGCTGTCGTAGAAAGGGCGTTTGAGTTCCACCGCTAATTGTTTGCCAATGGTGGTTTTGCCCGCACCCATCAGCCCAATAAGAAAGATGTTAGGTAGTGTATTCATGCGGTTTATTCTAACTGAAAACAAGTGTATTTGGGGGATAGGCTGAAAGATAAAAAACCGCCTGATCAGCATCAGACGGTTTTGAATCAAGCAAAGGTTAGTAACGCAAGGTGCTGCCTACATTATCCATAATGCGTGGTGTTAAGAAAATCAATAATTCGCTGCGTTCTTCTTTGCGAGCGCGTGATTTAAATAAGTTGCCCACCACAGGAATGTCGCCTAATAAAGGCACTTTGCTCACAGATTCACCATTAGTTTCGCGATAAATACCACCTAAAATCAATGTACCACCATTTTCAACCATGGCTTTAGTTTGTAAACGATTAGTATTAATACAAGGCTCAGATGCACCACAAGTGGTATTAACGGTATCATTATTGACTTTGATGTCCATAATGATTTGACCATCAGGTGTAATATTGGGGGTTACGGTTAAACCCAATACCGCTTTTCTAAAGCTGGTAGAGGTTGCACCACTGGATGAGGCTTCTTGGTAAGGAATATCCACACCCGATTCGATAACGGCTTCTTTGCGGTCTTGTGTTAATACGCGAGGGGTAGAAATCACTTTCACTTTGCTTTGCGCTTGTTGCGCTGCCAATTCCA
>JBHADP010000070.1:0-11990 GCA_041855125.1 Neisseria sp.
CATCCTAACTGGAAGTGTGGCAGAGCGGTTTAATGCAACGGTCTTGAAAACCGTCGAGGGTTGATAGCCCTCCGTGAGTTCGAATCTCACCACTTCCGCCAAATATCAAAAGTCGCTGAAATTCAGCGACTTTTTTTATTGACACACCACTTTCACAATGTGATGCGTATGGCTTTCTTGGCTCCACCCCGAAATCAATTTTCCCTCATCGGATAAAGTGGCTTGCAAACCTTGTTGGCAATCTATCATAATCGGCCAACTGTGCGCACTCATACGGCGTTCAAAAAAATACAAACGGGTTTGTCGCCAATGGTCATGCTGATGAACTGCTACAATTTGGCTGGTGTCTATGGCGGCAAAACGCAAAATTTGGGGTTTGTAATAAGACCATGGCTTATAAGGAGCGGTTTCCGCCACTTCTGCCACCACCACAGCCGTCGTAGGCAACAATGATTTGGTATGCTCAAACCATGTGTATTCGCTATACACCTGAAACACAATCATGCCCAAACCTGCTGAAGCGGGGATGCTCCATTTAGGTAAGCGTTTGATAAAAAAGCGCAGGCTTAACATCACACCAGCCGCCCCCAAACCCGCAAATACGGTTGCCAACCATTCCCACAACATGATTCTTCTCCCTTATCAAATAAAGGCTTCCCAACATCAGGAAGCCTTGAATCTATTGCAAAACAGATTTAGTGATCAATGGCTTGTCCTGCACCGCGTGGATAACGTACGCTTTCCACCAAGTCTTGTACATCTTGTGGCGGTGCTTTACCTGCCATGGATACGACAAAGGCAACGATAAAGTTGATGGCTGCACCTACCGCACCAAATGACAAGGGCGAAATACCAAACAACCAATTCGCTTCTACGTTTTCAAAGTTGTTGGTGCCAGGGATAAAGAACCAGCCCATGTACATGAAGATATACACACAAGTGGAAATCAAACCTGCCAACATACCTGCTGTTGCACCTGTGCTGTTGATGCGTTTAGAGAAAATACCCATCATCAACGCAGGGAAGATAGAAGCTGCCGCGATACCGAAGGCTAAGGCAACCACTTGTGCCGCAAACCCTGGGGGATTAATACCCAACCATGTTGCAATCACAATCGCTAATGCCATAGAAACACGCGCTGCCATCAATTCGCCTTTTTCTGAAATATCAGGTTTCAGCGTTTGTTTAATCAAGTCGTGTGATACGGCAGATGAGATGGCTAATAACAAACCTGCTGCGGTAGATAATGCGGCTGCTAAACCACCTGCAGCAATCAAACCAATCACCCAACCAGGTAAGTTTGCAATTTCAGGGTTTGCCAATACTAAGATGTCGTTATTTACGGTTAATTCGTTGCCTTTCCAGCCGCGCTCAGTGGCAGTGGCTTCAAAAGCAGTCGATTTATCATTGTAGTATTGGATATTGCCATCGTTGTTTTTGTCTTCAAACTTCAGCAAGCCTGTTTTTTCCCAGTTTTTCATCCACTCTGGGCGCGCTTCGTAGCTTAATGCTTGGGTATCGGTACCATTGGGATACACGGTGTTTACCAAGTTAATGCGAGCCATTGAGCCAACAGCAGGTGCAGTGGTGTAGAGCAAGGCGATGAAGATTAACGCCCAACCTGCTGACGAACGCGCATCGGATACTTTAGGCACGGTGAAGAAGCGGATAATCACATGTGGCAAACCTGCTGTACCAATCATCAATGATAAGGTAAACAAGAACATATTAAACTTATTAGGCACATCAGCCGTGTAAGCCGCAAAACCCAAATCGGTTACCAACATATCCAGTTTTTGCAACAAAGGCATGCCTGAAGCGGTATCCGTACCAAATAAACCCAAAGGCGGAATCGGATTGCCTGTTAAGTTAAACGAAATGAATACAGCAGGAATGGTATAGGCAATAATCAATACGATATATTGCGCCACTTGCGTGTAGGTAATGCCTTTCATACCGCCTAATACTGCGTAGAATAACACCACCACCGCCGCAATCAATAAACCTGCGGTATTGCTCACTTCAAGGAAACGCGAGAACGCCACACCCGCACCTGTCATTTGACCAATCACATAAGTGGTTGAAGCCAAAATCAAACACGCCACAGCCACCAAACGTGCGGTTTTGCTATAAAAGCGGTCGCCAATAAAATCGGGTACGGTAAATTTACCAAATTTACGCAAATAAGGTGCGAGCAACAAAGCGAGCAATACATAACCGCCTGTCCAGCCCATCAAATAAGCCGATGCACCGTAACCACTCATGGCTAACAAGCCTGCCATCGAAATAAACGATGCCGCACTCATCCAGTCGGCAGCTGTTGCCATGCCGTTTAATACAGGGTGTACGCCCCCGCCTGCCACATAGAATTCTTTGGTAGAACCCGCACGCGCCCAAATCGCAATGCCGAAATACAGCGCAAACGATGCGCCCACAAAGATTAAGTTAATCACAAATTGGCTCATGATGTTTACTCCTCGTGTACACCAAATTCTTCATCGAGCTTATTCATCCGCCAAGAATAGAAGAAAATAATCGCGATGAACGTTAAAATCGAACCTTGTTGGGCAAACCAAAAGCCCAAGTCCGACCCACCAATTTGAATACCCGACAACAGGGGGCGCAATAAAATGCCAAAGCCATAAGAGCATAAAGCCCATATAAGCAAGCAAATCATGATAATGCGCACGTTTGCTTTCCAGTAGCCAGCAGCATCATGTTTGTTTTCTGACATGATCGTCTCCTTTATTGATTTCATTTTTCTTATCAGCGATTTTCACGCATCAGCTGATTCAAACAGCCATCATCAAAATCACCGCAGTATTAACGCCTGTTCTGCTTTCATAGCCAGTCATCACGTTCCAAAAAGAATAGCATAAATTTACACTTTAAAAACACACATTCACAAATATGATGACCCTCATTAATTTTAATTGATATGAAATAAACTTTTTGCGGCACCGAAAAAAATTATTTTTTGAAAACAAGCTGTTTCTATTTATTTCAACCGAAATAAAAAAATGAAATGCACTTTACCCAAACCCAGCCAATATGCCATTCAAATGTTAAACGCAAAAAAAATACTGCCCACGCTCCAGCATGGACAGTATTGTTGACACCCTCGCCTTATTCTAAATCGCCACTGTCTTCCATCACATTCGTTACTGGAATTTGCGGTAACAATGTATCCAATGAGAATTGAGCGCGGTTGAGCGTAGGATAATCGCTAAAGGTAACCGAATAACCGCCATCGCTGTTTCCGCGCACTTTTGCCAATGCGCCTAATGGGAAACTGGCTTTATTGGTAATATGCCCAAATGGGAAACCTGTTAGCACAGGCACACGCGCAGCACGGCTGATTAAATTGGTTACCGTAAAGAAATCGTAACTGCTGTCATACACATCGCGTATCGTTCCCATGCGGAAATTGCCTAAAATAATGGCTTGCTGGTTTTGCAATACACCTGCTAACAATAAAGTTTGCAACATTCGTTCAATACGATAAGGCTGCTCACCCACATCTTCCAAAAATAAAATGCCCCCATTCACCTTTGGAAAATAAGGCGAACCTGCCAATGCCACCAACACACTTAAATTTCCGCCCCATAAGGTGCCTTCAATATTCGGAATGACGCTGCGTTGCACTTCAGGCACATTAATGGTGATTTGCTGATTGGTTGTGCAATGAATAAACGAATCCATCGTATAAGAACTGGGCATCACCTTACCAAATTCACTGTATACCATCGGACCTGCAAAGCTGCACATATTACTTTTTGCCAACAATGCCAACTGCAAAGCACACACATCACTAAAACCAAAAAACAACGTGCCTTGTTCACGCATCCGCGCACCCAAGCTGGCAAAATCAATATGAGGCAACAAACGCTGTGCGCCATAACCACCGCGCAAGCCCATCAACACCTTAGGCGTTGCCACCCGCCCTGTTGCCACTTCCTGAAAATCGGCAATACGTTCCGCATCACTCCCCGCAAAACGCTGATAACGGCGATAAGCCGCCTGTTGATTGCTCACATTAAAGCCTGCATATTGCAAACGATTAATACCCATTTGAATACGGCTTTGGTCGGCAGCAAAGCCTGATGATGCAATGATTCTTAACACATTATTTCCTGATGAAACGGGTCGGCGCGGTTTAGGCGCAACAGTTTGAGTGGGGGTGGGCGTAGAAGCGGCAGTGGGCGGTTTGGAAGCGCTGCCATTGCCACATGCCTGCAATACCCCAGCACCTGCCAATGCTGCACCAGCCCGCAATAAATTACGGCGAGAAGTTTGCCAAGTCATAATTAAAATCCTTCTGAAATGATGATTGATTCAAATATTATTATTTAGCGCAACAAAATCGCTTGTACTTGCTGCACCCAATCCACAGGCAACACAAGCTGTGCCTCACGTTGCGCATTTGCCCAAATTGGCGCGGGAAAATGAGCGTCCTCTTGAAAACGCGCAATCACATGCCAATGCAAATGCGGCACCACATTGCCCAAACTGGCTAAATTGATTTTAGTGGGCTGCAAAACCTCACGCATCGCTTGCTCAACACGATACACCATCTCCATCAATTCATGACGCTCAGAGGCAGATAAATCCGTCATTTCTGCCACATGCGCTTGCCAAATCACACGGCAAAAAGCAGGCGTGGCTTCATTATGCACCGCAATCACCCGCAATTTTTCTGTTTGCAACAAAACCTCTTCATTGCTTGCTACACATAAAGGGCATGACATCACAATATCCTTCCAAAAGTATTATTTTATCATCTTAATAGACAAAGCCGCCTCACAAGATGTGTAGGCGGCTGCTTTCTCAATTAAAAGTGAATACCTTATTGACGTTGCGCATCTACTGCCGTTAAAGCAATCATATTCACAATACGGCGCACCGTTGAAATAGGAGTAACAATATTAACAGGTTGATTCATGCCCATCAAAATCGGACCGACTGTAATACCATTGGTCGCATTCACTCGCAATAAGTTATAACTAATATTGGCAGCTTCCACATTAGGCATCACCAACAAATTCGCCGAGCCTGTGAGCGTGGTTTCAGGGAAAATACTCTTACGCATTTCCTCATCCATCGCCACATCTGCCTGCATTTCACCATCAATTTCCAAAGTGGGGTCGGCTGCACGAATCATCTCCAATGCCAACTGCATTTTAACCGCGTCTTTATCGTGGCGTGAACCATAATTTGAATTCGACACCAACGCCACTTTAGGCTTAATACCAAATCGCTTGATTTCATTGGCACACATTAATGTCCCTTTTGCCAACTGCTCCGCATCAGGGTCTTCATTAATATAAGTATCAGCAATAAAGAAGTTACCTTTATTAGAAATCAAAGCATTCATGGCAAACGCATGGCGTTCAGGATTATTGTAACCAATCACTTCTTCAAAAATACCGAAGTGGTCGTAAAAACGTCCCATTGTGCCGCACAATAAACCATCTGCATAACCCAAACGCACCATCAGCGCACCAATCAAGGTGCTGTTGGCACGCACACGGCGACGCGCCATTTCTTCGGTTACCCCTTTGCGTTTACGCAGTTGATAATATTCTTTCCAGCTTTCTTCAAAATGCGGATTGTCGTTAATATCAATCAGCTCAAAGTCTTTGCCTGCACGAATGGTTAAACCTTGTGCTTGCAAACGCTCCTCAATGGTTTGTTTGTGCCCCACCAAAATGGGGAACGCCAATTTTTGCGACACCACTTGTTGCGCGGCATGCAAAATACGCTCGTCTTCACCTTCGGTTAAAACAATGCGTTTGATTTGTTTACGCGCTTGATTGAAAACGGGGCGCATAAACAAGCTGGTTTTATAAACAAACTGATTGAGTTTTTCAACATACGCTTCCATATCGCTAATGGGGCGCATTGCCACACCCGAATCCATCGCGGCTTGTGCCACCGCAGGCGCAATTTTTGCAATCAAACGTGGGTCGAAAGGTTTGGGAATCAGGTATTCAGGACCAAACGTTAAATCCGCATCTTCATATGCTCCTGCCACTTCTGCGCTGGATTCTGCCATTGCCAAATCCGCAATCGCCCGCACACAAGCCAGTTTCATTTCCTCATTAATCGTGGTAGCACCCACATCTAATGCACCGCGGAAAATAAAGGGGAAACACAAGACATTATTCACCTGATTGGGGAAATCAGAACGACCCGTGCCAATAATCACATCAGGACGGGCTTCTTTGGCTTCGGGTGGCCAAATTTCAGGTGTGGGATTGGCTAAGGCAAACACAATAGGCTGTGCATTCATGGTTTTCAGCATATCGGTTGTCAACACATTAGGGCCCGACAAGCCTAAGAAAATATCTTTGCCGCCCACCGCATCGCCCAACACCCGTTGTCCATTATCGGCAATGGCATAACGCACTTTAGATTCATCCATGCGCTCGCGGTCTTCGCGTGTGGCATAAAGCACGCCTTTGGAATCGCATACGGTGATGTTTTCGCGTTTCATGCCCAAAGCGACCAATAAATCCAAACACGCAATCGCCGCCGCACCCGCACCCGAACACACCAGCGTTACTTCTGCAATGTTTTTATTGGTAACACGCAAGGCATTTAACACTGCTGCTGCGGTAATAATCGCCGTGCCATGTTGGTCATCATGAAACACAGGGATATTGCAACGCTCACGCAGTTTTTTCTCAATATAGAAACATTCAGGTGCTTTGATGTCTTCCAAATTAATGCCGCCAAAAGTAGGCTCTAAAGAAGCAATGATTTCCACTAATTTATCAGGGTCGGTTTCATTCACTTCAATATCAAAAACATCAATGCCTGCAAACTTTTTAAACAATACGCCCTTACCTTCCATCACGGGCTTACCTGCCAAAGCACCAATATTGCCTAAACCCAATACCGCCGTACCATTTGAAATCACTGCCACCAAATTACCGCGTGCGGTGTATTTATACGATGCTAAAGGGTCGTTATAAATTTCCATACAAGGTGCAGCCACACCCGGAGAATAGGCTAATGATAAGTCATACTGGGTTGCCAAAGGCTTGGTGGGCGCAACTTGAATTTTGCCAGGGTTGGGATATTCGTGAAACTGAAGGGCGGCTTCTTTAATTAACTCATCCATTGCTTTATCCTGATGTGCTGTCTGTAAAAATGAAATGTTAGCATGTGTTAAACAATTCGACTACATACAAGTACAAACAAAAAAAGAAGCAGGCTGATGTCCTGCTTCTGCGCTGCTTGCTTTATTGTTGCACCTGTGAGGCGGTTTGTGGAGTGTCGGGCTTGCCTTGGCTAAACAATTTACCCATAGGCTGCAAATTAATCGCCTGCCCTTGGCTCACAATCCATTTATCTTCCACCCGCCAAATACGATTGCTGTCTTCCAAACGAACATACCAATGCTTGGCATGAGGCAAAGGTTTAAAAACAGCTTGATACTCGGCTTTATTACCCGATAAAACCTCCCCTGCTGCTTTTAATACCACACTTTGATCGTGTGCTTTTTTGGCAGGGTGTAAAAACGTCAGCTTGATTTCTGCTTTCGGATCAAAATTGCCACTGATAAACACTTTTGCCGCTTGGTTATCAGGGCTAATTAAAATTTGGGCATGAATATCACGCTGAACGGCTTCTTGGTCGCGCTTGATGTCCATATCAATGTGTTTACCATCTTTATAATAATCATCGCTCACCAAATCCGAATTATTTTCTTGCGCAATCATAAAAGTGGCAATGGCAGCCACCACCACAATCGCAGGGCCTGCCATCAAAAACCAAGGCCATGGTTCTTTATACCAGACCTTGGATTGCTGCTGCTCAGTCAAAATTACTCTCCAATAAAAGAGGCTTTTTCAGTGATGTTACGCGCCTCTTCCGCCGTTTGATTCACTTGACGATAAGTAAACTCAAACTCAATCGGATGACTGCCTTTATCTGCATATTCAGGAATGGTAGATACTTGCACAGGCACCGTAACCGTATCACGGGCAGGAACTTTCAAGCCTTCAGCAGGAATCCCTGTTAAAGCAATGTCCTCAAAACCGCGCACTTTAGCCGTTAAAATTTGCTCATGCTCACTGGCATTAATAATCCGCAGATTATACGCATTTTCCAACCAACCTTGCGAGTTTTCACGCACCATCACACCACGGTCTTTAATAATATCCACATGCAAGGTCGCGCGCGTACTCACGCCCACCAACAACGCCACCACAGCTGCCGCCAACACCATGCCATAACCCAGCACACGCGGACGTGTCAAACGTTTCTTAATATCTTGGTCGGTGTATTCATGGTTTAACACCCCTTCCGTGGTATAACGAATCAAACCACGCGGATAATTCATCTTATCCATAATCTCATCACACGCATCAATACACGCCGCACAACCAATACATTGGTATTGCAAACCATCGCGAATGTCAATCCCTGTGGGGCAAACCTGCACACACATCGTACAGTTAATACAATCGCCTAATTGCGTTTCATCTTTATTAGCCGTTTTCTTACGCGCACCGCGTGGCTCACCGCGCTCTGTATCATAAGAAATAATCAATGTATCCTTATCAAACATCGCACTTTGGAAACGTGCATACGGGCACATATGCAAACACACTTGCTCGCGCATCATATGCCCCATCAACCAAGTCATAAAACCATAAAAACACGCAGCAAATAACGCACCGCCACCAATCGCCCCCCAATTTAACGTTAATATATTAGGGGCAAATTCACGAATCGGATTAAACCAACCTGCAAACGTGATGCCTGTCCATGCTGCCACCGCAAAAATCAACACATACTTCGTTAATTTAATCCGAATTTTGCGTGCATTCCAAGGCTCTTTGTCCAATTTCAAACGCTTATTGCGGTCGCCTTCCACCAAATGGTCTATCCACAACATAATTTCAGTATAAACCGTTTGCGGGCACGCATAACCACACCACAAACGCCCTGCAATCGTGGTCCACCAAAACAAACCAAAAGCCGAAATCATCAAAATCAAGGCCAAATAAAATAAATCATTCACCCCCAAAGACAACCCAAAAATAAAGAAATGACGATTCGGAATATCAAACAACACTGCTTGGCGGTCGCCCCATGTAAACCATGGAATCACATAAAACACAAATTGCGTGGCTAAAATCGCCAACACACGCAAATTTGCAAAACGCCCTTTTGCCATTTTCGGATGAATCCGTTTGGCACCTTGATATAACTGAATCACTTGCTCTTTAGGCTGTTCAGATTTTGCCTTAGGCTCGTTGGACATGGTTGCGTTCCTTACCTTAATTAATATTTTTTGACATTATACTAACTTTAAAACCATTTGATATGCGCTTTGTCAAACTCCATCGCGCTGCATCAAATATAATGAAATGACTTGCCAAGCCAGATAAAATATTCTACATTATATTTTGCATTAATACAAAATGGATTTTGTATGACACAATTAAAACCTAAAGGTAATACCGCTGTCAATATCGCCCAATCTATCGAGCAACTCATACGCCACGGTGCATGGGCGGCAGGTTATCGCTTGCCCACCGTGCGTCAATTAGCCGAAGAATTGCAAGTCAATCCCAACACCGTTTCCGTTGCATATAAACAACTGCGCGATGCGGGCATCATTGCCACCGATGGGCGACGGGGGAGCTTTGTACCCAATCAAACCGAAATCTTACACACCGAAACCGCCATTCCCACAGGCTTAATCGACCTCGCCTCAGGCAATGTTGACCGCCGTTTATTACCCAAACTTGATGGTGCCCTACTCAACAGCTACCACCTCTCTACCGATGTAGGGCATCATGGCGACCACCCCCAACTGATGGCATTTATCCGCCAATGGCTCCACACCACCACAGGTATTACTGCCGACACCATGCTCTTATCCAGCAGCCTAGACATCATGGAACGCGCCTTGAGCCAACGCTGTATGCCCAATGCCAAAGTCATTATCGAAGACCCGTGTTGGTTGCCCCTATTACCCTTATTGTCCAACTTACGCCTAGAAGCCATACCCGCCAAAATAGACAACGAAGGCGCACAAATTCCCAACCATATCGACTTTAACGATATTTCCGCTGTTATCCTAACAGCCCGCGCCCAAAGCCCCACAGGCGTCAATTACAGCCCCCAACGTTGGCAACAATGGCAACACAAACTCAGCCAACACAGCGCCCTACTCATCATTGACGACCATTGGAACGCCCTCAGTCGCTTCCCCTTTTATGGCATGGATGGCTTTCAAAACGAATGGATATACAGCACCTCCACCAGCAAATTTCTGGGCACCGATTTTCGCATCGCCATTGCTGCCAGCCATGGTCCCACCCTAAAAGCCATGAAAAAACGCTTTTCATTAGGTCCACGTTGGATTAGCAAACTCCTGCAACACCTAACCTACCACATTTGGCAAGAACTCAACCCACAAGGCTTACACAACATTACTGACAGCTACTTCCAACGCCGTAACCACCTTATCCATTGCCTACAACAACACCACATTTACCCCCTTGGCGACCAAGGAGAAGGACAACATATCTGGCTACCCGTTCCCAACGAAGCACTAGTCATACAATTTTTGGCTGCCAAAGGCTGGGCGGTACAAAGCGGTGCTTCATTCAACCTATCCAAACAAGCTGCCATCCGCATCACCATCAGTAACCTTGATTGGGAAGACTGCCAAACCCTAGCCAACGACATTGCTGAAACCCTTGCTGTAAGCGGTAAAACCATTTACTAAACCCAAGAATGAACAACTGATGAGCAAATTGACATCATGAAAAAAACTCAGCCCCTTTTTATAGAACAACAAATAGCATACCCAAAATGAGCTTAAAAACATGACAAATAACTTAAAACTTGCCTTCCCCATACATTCAAAAAACGAGAAGACATCATTTTCTTCAATACCCTAATACCTTGGAGTTTCCACAACAAACACAATATAAACAATACCCACAGTTTCAAGCGAAACCAATAAAAAAGCCGTTTATATACAAACGGCTTTTTCCCTATTCACTCATCAATCACGCAAACTGATTTTATCCGATAGTCCCACCTCATGCGGATTCAAACGCGCCTCATCTTCCTGCCCCAAACCCACCAACTTACGCAAGCGTGTCATATACGCATTCACGTCCAAACCTCGCCCAAACCGTTGCGCTTCCCACACCGTTTCCGCCAATGCTTCCATCATATCGTGTTCCGCCTTCACCCAATCATCACCATAACGCGCACACAAACGCTCATGAATCGCACGAATACCCACAGGCTGATTAATCGCCACCTGTTCCTGAATCGACAAATGCAAAGATAAATGCAAAAACGGATTTTCCTGCCCATCATCAGGCGTCCACGTTTTATCCAAATAACGTTCCACATCTTCCAAATAAGGCGCATACTCCTGATGCGCTTCCACAATCCGCAACGCTTTTTGTTGCAACGCATCTAATTGCAAAGGCATCAAACGGTGTTGCCACACATAAGCAAAAAAACGGCGCACATCTTGCGTATTCACATCATACATTACAGTTTCCCATCATATTCAAATCATTTCCACCACATTATACTGGCAATTTCCCCTTAAAAAACGTATAATCATCTATTCCTATCTGGGGGCGATCTTGGTTTCGACGGGGGTTGCGAAGCAGATGCGGGCATACCGGGGTCTCAGATTCCCGTAAAACACTGAACGAAAATAGTCGCAAACGACGAAACTTACGCTTTAGCCGCTTAAGGCTAGCCGTTGCAGCAGTTGGTCAATGGGCTGTGTAGCGCAAGCTACCGCAACGTCATCTTACATTGACTGGTTTCTTGTTGGGTTACTTAGCAAGGAATAAGATTAAAGGTAACTGGTTTCCAAACAGCCTGTCGGTCGGCGGAATGGAAATAAGATTCCAAGTAGATTTGACTAAGTATGTAGAACGCTTTGTAGAGGACTTTCGGACGGGGGTTCAATTCCCCCCGCCTCCACCAAA
>JBHADP010000071.1:0-15931 GCA_041855125.1 Neisseria sp.
AATGGCGCATCTATCGCTGCGGTAAAAAATGGCGAATCACAAGACACCAGCATGGGTATTACACCATTAGAAGGCTTGGTAATGGGTACACGCAGTGGCGATATTGATGCCAGCGTCTTCCCTTTCTTGGCTGCCAATGCAGGCATGAATGCCGACCAAGTAAACGATATGCTCAACAAAAAATCAGGTTTATTGGGCATTTCAGAATTGTCTAACGACTGCCGTGCCATTGAAGAAGCTGCCGCCGAAGGTCATGAAGGTGCCAAATTGGCGTTAGAAGTGATGACTTATCGTTTAGCCAAATATGTGGCTTCTATGGCAGTTGCCACAGGTGGCATTGATGCGCTGGTGTTTACTGGCGGTATTGGCGAAAACTCTGAATTGGTACGCCGCAAAACGGTGGAATATTTAGGTTTCTTAGGTTTAGAAATCGACCAAGAAGCCAATTTGGCAACCCGTTTTGGTGCAGCAGGCATCATCAGCCCAGCAGGTAAAGCGGCGGCAGTTTTGGTTGTTCCTACCAATGAAGAATTAATGATTGCTCACGACACCAGCCGTTTATCTGGCATCAATCCTTAATTCATTTATCATCAAGCTGCCTTGTTGAACCTAGGCAGCTTTTCCCTTTCTTGCTGACTGTTTTAGGAAATCTGTTATGAACATCCCATTCTCATTCTTAAGCCTTAGCGCCGTTGTTTTACTCTCAGCTTGTTCTGCCAGTGCGCCTCCAGCTCAATCAGACTCAACCGCCAGCGTTGCCCCTCAAGCAGAAGGCTCAATGTGTCGCAGCATCAACACAGGCAAAAACACGAAAGGGAAAAACGATGCTTATCTCTGTTCTGCCAGTGCTGCCCTCAACTCTGCCGAAGCCAAAGAAGTGTTAAACCCCAATATTCGCGTGAGCTATGGCAATGTGAGCGGCAATACCCTCGTTTCTCGCCAAATTGCCAATGCAGTCGGCAAAACGGCTGACGAAACGTGCCAACGCGCCTTTTTAAATACCGTCAAACGTTTCCAATCCACCGCCGAACGCAAAGGCAGCAATGCAGTGCGCGTGATTAGCTATTTTGATAAAAAAACCGTAGGCAATGGCGAATATGAATGCCATATTGGTACTTGGAACAGCCGCGTGGTTTTAAAAGGCACGGTTTAAAACCCTTAACCCGCTTTTGCCAAACCGATTCACACTCTTGCTTGGTCGTATGCTAACTTACCCACCCAACCCCTTTCAAAAGGAATGATGGATGAAAACTTGGCTCTTTCTAAGCAGCATGATTTTAACTGCACCTGCGTTTGCCGACACCCAAATCTATGGCTCCATCAGCAGCGGCATCAGCGCTAGCCAAAGCCGTTTTGCCGATGGCACACGCTCAAGCAGCAGCAAAATCGAAGACTATGGTTCTTATATCGGTATGCGCGGACGGATTCCACTTGGCAACAATGGGCAAACCCACACCATTTGGCAATGGGAACAATCCAACCCCACCACCCACCGCATATCTTCCCCATCATGGCGTCCTGCTCAAACCCATCATCATGGGCAACACGCTGCCGAAATAACCGAATCACGCTAACAAAAAAATCCGCCTGTTCTCACACAGGCGGATTCTATTATCAGCAGCCGTATTACAGCACTTTCACAATGCTTTCACACAAATAATGAATATTGTCTTCAGTGATACCTGCCACATTAATGCGACCACTGCGTACCGCATAAATCGCAAATTCATCTTTCAAACGGTCCACTTGTTCAGGTGTTAAACCGCTAAATGAGAACATACCATTTTGTTGCACAATAAAACTAAAGTCTTGCTCTGCGCCATATTCTTGCAATAAATCCACAAATTTTTGACGCATTTCTTTAATACGCGCACGCATCTCATCTAATTCAGCAATCCATTGCGCTTTCAAGGCTTCATCTTTCAACACCAAAGCGACGGTTGCACCACCGTGTGAAGCAGGGTTAGAGTACAGCACACGAATAATCGATTTCACTTGGCTAAAGGCACGATTGGCGGTGTCTTCATCGGCTGCCACCACCGTAAACGCGCCCACACGTTCATTATACATACCAAAGTTTTTAGAATAAGAGCTGGCAACCAATAATTCAGGATTCAGTTTCGCAAACGCGCGTAAACCATACGCATCCTCCTCCAAACCATTTGCAAAGCCTTGATAGGCAAAGTCAAACAGAGGCAACCAGCCTTTTTCTGCCGACATCTTCGCCAAAGTTTCCCATTGTTCGGGCGTAGGGTCGATGCCTGTGGGGTTGTGGCAGCAACCATGTAACAGCACAATATCGCCTGCTTCTGCTTGGCTCAAATCTTCAATTAAGCCGTCCCAATCCAAGCCATGCGTGTTTTTATCATAATAACGATAATCGCGAATATTGATGCCCACCGCTTTAAAAATGGCATTGTGATTAGGCCATGTGGGGGCAGAAATCCACACATTTTTCGCATTGGTTTGGCGTTTGGCAAATTCAGCCGCCACACGCAAAGCACCTGTACCACCCAAGCTCTGTGCTGTTTTGGCACGTTTATTGGCGATGATTTCGCTGTCAGCGCCAAACAATAACACTTGTGTTTGTGCGTTGTAATCCGCCACACCATCAATGGTTAAATAGTTTTTGGTGTTTTCGGTTTCCAATAAACGTTTTTCGGCTTCTTTTACAGCGCGTACAATCGGGGTTTGACCCCGTGCATCTTTATATACACCAATGCCCAAGTTCACTTTATTGCTGCGAGTTTCGGCTTTAAATGCTTCACCTAAACCCAAAATCGGGTCGGCGGGGGCGGCTTCAATTTTGTCAAAAAACATGGTGCTACCTTTCTAGCTAGATTAAACGACTGAGGGAAAATATTTATCTTACGCTTTTTCCATATAGCTGAAAACCTTATTTCGCCTGCAACTGCAATATGCTGTCCTGATTCACCTGCAACACCCCTTTAACCCGCTCAAAATACCGTATGGCATCTTGCATCTCTTTGCCTTCAGGAATCGCCACCGCGATGCCATTTAAGTGTTGATATTGATAAATCACATTGGCACCATAGCTTTGCGCAGCAGCCAATAATGCCGCCGCGCCCTGTTCTCTATCATAAAAAATAATCAAATTGCGCGTCAGTTGCTCGCCTGTTTGTTGCAGCATTTGCGATTGATTTTGCATGATGGTTAAAGCATATTCAGTTTGTTCATTACGGCGTGCGGCGGAACGCATGAAATACACCTGCACACGATATTCACCCGAATGTTGCGCCACGCCTTCAAATTGTTTGCCTTGAATAGACCCATTGAATATTGCCGTTGGGCTTGCTGGTGGGAACACATTAAAATAAAGCGAACGATGGGGACTTTCAACACGGATAGTCAATGTTTGTCCCTGTTCTGCTTGTACCGCATATTCAGCCGTCTCATCACCTTTTAAACGCCCTTGCACACAGCGCATCTCAAACGATTGTTGTGCCATTTGCACAAACGATGGTGTGATGCTGGAAGATGCGGGTTCGGCAGCCATCGCATGAACACACACCACCCACCCTACACTAATTGCCCATAATATTTTCATCATCTTGCTTCTTCCTTTTTGCCTCTTAACGCATCACATCAGCAAACCAATGGGCTAAATGCTCTGGCGTCATAGCACCAATCTGCATACCTCGTTGCTGCAACTTTTGCGCCATCAGGCTGTCGTAACACGGATTGGCTTCACTATCCAATGCCGCTAAACCCAATAGCTTGCACCCTTGTTCATGCAGTTGCGCAGTTATCTGCAACATTTCATGTGGCGCGCCCCCTTCTTCAAAATCACTAATCAACACCAGAATACTGCGCTGTGGTTGTTTGATTTTTTGCGCACAATAGCGCATGGCTTGCCCAATATACGTTCCACCGCCCAACTGCACCGTTAGCAACACCTCCACAGGGTCATGCGCCAAATGGCTTAAATCCACCACCTGCGTATCAAAAATAACCAAATGCGTTTCCACACTGGGCAATGCCGCCAAAATACTGGCACACACCGCCGCATACATAATTGAATCCATCATTGAGCCGCTTTGGTCGATACACAACACCACCTCCCACGGCAAATGCTGTTGCACACGAGCATTAAACACAGGCTGCTGAATAATGATTTTTTGCAACTCAGGCTGATAATGTTTCAAATTTGCGGCAATGGTGCGCCGCCAGTCAAAATTCTGTGCTTGTTTCACGCTGGAATGACTAAAACGATTGCGTCTGCCCTGTATCGCTTGCACAAATTGCGGACGAATTTGCCGCAACATCTCATCTACCACTTTCGCAATCAATTCCTTAATTGCCTCACGCATATCCGCGTTCATTTTACCGCGCATCGATAACAAGGCTTTTGCGGTGGCAGGATTGGCTTCAAGCTGACGAATATGTTCAGGGCTTTTTAACAAATCCGTTAAACCATAACGCTCCAATGCCTGCTTTTGCATCCGTTCAAAAGTGGATTTTGGAAACAGCTTACGGCTTTGATTCAACCAATTCACCGCCGTTAATTGCGAGGCTTCCAAGCCACCATGCCGATTTTTATTTTGTTGCACACCGCGTTTACGGTATTCATGTTGATATAAAAAATCCAAAGTCTGCTCTATTTTTAACTGCCCTTGCGACAAACTTGCCTCTTGTAAACGCTTATCGGCATATCGCCCCAAAATCAAACGCCAACGCCGCGCCTGTTCCAAAGCATCTATTTCTTGCTTCACACCCTGCCCTCGCCTAAAATATTTTTCAAATTCAATAAAAATAAAGTTTTCTTTCAACAAAAATTCAGTTATATTAAGAATAACTAAACTTTTCCAAACCAATATAAAGGAAAAATCATGAATCTGCTTGAAAAACTCAGCTCTTTTTTCAAACAATCCGACAAAACCACCGCTTTTGAAGCCTTAAAAACCTTTGTTACACCATTGGCAGATATCGACGCCGATTATCCCGACCGTGTGCTTGCTTATATTTTTTCAGGCGAAGGGGCAGATATTTTATTAGAACTGCACCAGCGCAGCGATGACCTAGCAGGGGCATTATTAGATTTCCCTGGCACTTACGAATACTATTATCATTCATCAAAAGCCAACCTCACCAAAGCCCAACAAAAACGCCATCGCAGCTTATATGATGTGCGTAAAAACAAACTCTATCCCCACTTCTTCCAGTGGTTTACCCCCGAACAAATCATTCGCTATGGCAAATTTTTACAAGCCGTATGTCAAGAACACAACTTCATCGCCTTTGCACCCAATGCACCCACATGGTTTCTCTATATCGTGGTTGATTCATTCAACACCGTTGTTCGCCATTACCAATTCAAGCTCAATGTCCAACAAACATGGACACAAGCCCAACTCCTATCCCTGTTGCAAGCCGATGGCATTGCCCAGCCTGAAGCCGTTTTAATTGAAACCCTCTTTGAGCGTAAAGGCATCAGAGAATATTACCATGACGACTTATCCCTGATTTATAAACTCAGCGACACCCTTGATTTCCTCAACCAACACACCGAATTGCTGTATCACAGCCTCACCCAACTGTCTATCAGCGCACAAAAACTCTTTCTCAACGATTTTAAAGCTGCCAAAAACACCGATTTTCTCAAACAACACGCCAAACTACTGGTTGCCTTATCGCTCAGTCCCTCCAAAGCCGTGCGCGATATCGCTGCCTCACGTTTGAACCTTATCGATAGCGAACAAATTCGCCAACACCTCCCAGCCTTACTCACCCAAGGCGACAGCAAACAACGCGCTGCTGCCGCCGACTTATTGGCACGCGGTGGCGAAGCCAATCGCACCCTATTAGAAAACGCACTTGCCAACGAAAAACAAAAATCCGTACAAGCCAGCATTCAAAGCGCATTACAACGGCTGGATAGCTTGGCAGAAATCATCGAAGAAGACAACGTTCTACCGCCTTTTGAACCCATTATCAGCCAAGACATTCCCGATAGCTTCCTGCCCATCATGGAAGCCAACTACCAAGAACTGTTAGAAAAAAAACGCCAAGCAGCAGAACGCGAAATTGAAGCAAACAAAAACATCTCTAACAATGGCTGGAAATCCGATTGGGCGCAAAAAGAATACAAACAATGGCAAAAACACAGCGAAGCGGCACGCACCACCTTGCTATTGGCGCAACTTAACGGCAAATCCAAATTCAAAAATTACCATCTAATCACCATTCTCACCCACAAAAAAGCCATTTTCCAATGCCCCGAATATGGTATGCACCACGCCCTGCGTTTATTAAGCACCCGCTATATCTCTTGGAATGATTTATTTGACAACTACCTTGAACCCAAACATTTTGAACACCTCGAATTGCGCCAGCTTGCCCAAATCATGCAAGATGTAGGCATTTCCAACCCTGCTCGCCACATTGCCTCAGGCTATTTACAAAACTCCTATTATGACACCTTAAGCCAATATATTTCACGCCCCGAGCAGGTTGTACCCTTCTTTACAGAACACAGCGAATTTATTGCTGAAGCCCTAGGCTTAGCACCCAACCAAAGCGATAGCCGTTGGGTCTATTTCCAACCCAGCTATGCCATCGAATTATTAGCAAAATTCCCCAGTGTGCCCAAACAATACGTTGCCAAATTATTAGAACTCGCGCTTGGGCAAAACAAAAAATTGCGGTTTGAAGCACAAGAACTCCTGCAAACCCTGCCCCATATCCACCAACGCGCCATTGAAGCCTTAGGCAGCAGCAAACAAGAAATCCGCGTCAGTGCCATTGATTGGTTGGCGCGCTTGGGCAATCCTGAAGCGATTCAACCCCTTTATGCCTTATTAAAAAAAGAAAAAAAAGAAATCGTGATTGCTGCCTTGCTCACCGCCTTAGAAACCCTAGGCGAAGACATCAGCTCATACCTCACCCCCAAAGCCTTATTAGCCGATGCCGAAAAAGGCTTACAAAGCAAAATCTCCGCCAGCTTCACATGGTTTAATCTAAACAGCCTACCTGCAATGAAATGGCAAAACGGCAAACCCGTTGCTCCCCAAATCATCCAATGGTGGGTCGTCTTAGCCGAAAAACTGAAAGACCCCCAACCCAATGCCCTCTTCCAACGCTATTTAAATTTATTAGACGACAAAAGCCGTCAAACCCTCTCACTCTTCATACTCCAAACCTTTATTGAGCGAGATACCCAAAACTGTGGCATAGCAGAAGCCACCGAATACGCCGTTGCCCGAGCTCCCGCCACCTTACAAGACTACCACCGTTGGGCAAAAAACTACCCAGACTACTATGCTGAATACGCCCATTACACCCTAGAACAAGTGATTGAAGAACTCAAACGCCAAAAACTAGGCGAATATCTGGGTTCAGCCATAAAAAGCAAAGGCATGTTGGCATTAATAGGACACGCACAAGGCAGCCTCACCATTAAAATCCTCCAAGATTTTATGAAAAACCACTTCTTGCGCCGCGCCCAAATCGAAGCCATGTTACACGCCATCAGCAACAGTAACGACCCCCTTATTATCCAATTTCTCTTGGGCATTTCACGCCGTTATCGCACCGCCTCCATACAAGAACTTGCCAAACAACTGGTTAGCCAAATTGCCGAACGCAACCATTGGACAGCCGATGAATTAGCCGACCGTACCATACCCAGCGCAGGCTTAAATGAACAAGGCGAACTGATTTTAGAATACGGCTCGCGCACCCTCACCGCCTATGTTGATAACAAAGACAAATTTGTTTTAAAAAACGAAGAAGGCAAAATCATCAAATCCCTGCCTGCTGCTCGCCATAACGATGATGCCAACTTAATCAAAGAAGCCAAAACCCAATTTTCCAATGCCAAAAAAGAATACAAACAAGTATTGGAACTGCAAACCACCCGTTTATACGAAGCCATGTGTGCCGAACGCGCATGGACAAGCAGCGATTGGCAAGAATACCTCCTTGCCCACCCCATCATGAAACGCCTGATTGCGCGTGTCGTATGGTTAGAAACCGATGCGGATGGTAACATTTTGCAACAATTCCGCCCCAGCAGCGAAGATGGCTGTTTGCTCAACTTAGAAGATGATGAAATCGAACTCGAAGCCCATAGCCACATTCGTTTAGCCCATCGCGTTTTAATCAGCACAGACGATGCCCAAGCATGGCTTGACCATTTTAAAGATTACAAAGTCAAACCCTTGTTTGAACAAATGACGCACGACCTGCCCGAATTTAACCCCAATGACAACTCCATCAACACCCGCAAAGGTTGGCTCACTGACACCTACACCTTACGCGGTGTTCTCAACAAACTGGGCTATCAACGCGCCAGCATTGAAGATGGCGGCTCATTCGACCGTTATTTCAAACCCTTTGATGCCCTTAATTTATCTGCCGTTATCAGCTTTAGCGGCAGCTATGTACCCGAAGAAAACATTCCTGCCGTGTTATACAATTTGAGCTTTGATAAACAACAAGCCTATTCATGGAACGACCGCACCCATCTACTGGGTACCATTCCGCGCGTTTTACTGGCAGAGAGCTATGCCGACTATCTTAAAGTAGCCGAAGCATGCACAGGCTTCGACCCCGAGTGGGAAAAGAAAACCCCTTGGTAATATCCAAAAAAATAGGGTTGATTCGCATCAACCCTATCAAAATCCTATCTGCCAATATGTTTCAACACACAGGACGACACTTAAAGCGTTGCCCTGAAACAGAAGGAGTTACGCCCCTCCTGTTTGAATGATCCGCCATCAATGGCGGGGTTTCAACCGAAAAGGAAATTTGATGAATTAATATGAAGTGAATAAAAAAAGGTAAAACCCATCAGGCTTTACCTTCTTATTTACTCTAATCGCTTATGCTTTTTTGGGCAAAATAAACCGCATACGCAAACCATTGGGCTGTATATTTTCAGCAATGATTTTGCCACAATGTTGTTCCACAATATGCTTGGTTAATGCCAAACCCAAGCCCGTGCCGGGTTTATTCGCGCTGCTATCGGCACGATAAAAAGCAGTAAAAATATGCGGCAACTGATTTTCGGCAACCCCATGACCATTATCGGTAATATCAATCAGCCAATTCTTACTGTCTTGTGATACCTTCACTTCAATGCGGCTGCCTTCAGGGCTGTAATTCATGGCATTGCGAATCACATTATCAAATGCACGATACAGATAACTTTCATTCGCCATCACCACACCTTCTTCAGGCACCTTATCCGCCACCACCAATTCCACGGTTTGCTGATTTTTTTGTGCCACCGCTTGACTGTCTTCCACCAAATTGCTTAAAAACGGAATCAGCTTAAGCGGCTCTTTTTCCAGCTTCACATTCGATGTTTCTAAACGCGATAAAGTGAGCAATTCACCCACCAGCGTATCCATACGCACCAATTCGCTTTCCAAACGCTGCAAATATTGCTCTTGCTTTTGCGGTTGTGCCTGAATCAAACCCAAAATAGCTTGCATACGCGCCAAAGGCGAACGCATTTCATGCGACACATGGTGTAAAAGATGACGTTCTTTTGCCACCAATTTTTGTAACTGCTGCGCCATTTTGTCGAACTGCTCGGCTAATTGCGACAATTCATCATCGCGGTCATCCATTTGCTGTAAAATACGCGTTTCAAAATCGCCCGAAGCCAAGCGGTTCATGCCTCTGCCCAAAATGCTAATGGGCTTGGTAATATTGTTTGCCAAAATATATGCCAGCAATAAACCCACCACAAAGATAAAGCTCAAAATGATGATTTCATGCCACATAGGCGATAAAGGCAAACCAGGGATAAATAAAGGGCTAGGCGGACGGGTAATTTCGCGATTGTCCCAGTTGCGAATAAAAAATAAATATTCTTCACCCCAACGGTCAAACTCAATGCGTACACCACCATCATTGGGGTGTTCCATCGCATAATCACGCGCCTCTTCAATGCGCTTGGGGTCAATCTGGCGACCTAAAATATCTTTTTTGTCATCGCCCGTAATCACAAACACTTTTTCTTTACCCGGTTGCTCATGCCAACCAATCAGGATTTCTCGCACACCCGATTCACCGCGCGAACGAAATGCCGATAAGGCGCTGCTTAAAAGCATTTCATCAATAGCACGCTGTTGGTTGAAATGATTTTCTGCTTGTGAATTTTGCACCAACCAAAATGAAAAACTCGCCACGAATATGGCGCAAATAATCACAGCGCAAAACGTGGCGAATATACGTTGAAACAGTTTCATCTAACCGTTTTTCTGTTTAGTTTTTAACAAATAAGTAACCCAAGCCGCGCACGGTTTGAATCAAGGAAGCATCGCCCAATTTATGACGAATACTGGAAATATGCACATCAATGCTGCGGTCAAATTTTGCCAATTTGCGGTCAAGCGCTTCAATCGACAAAGTTTCTTTGCTCACCACTTGCCCTGCATGACGCATCAAGACTTCCAATAAGTTAAACTCGGTGCTGGTCAGCTCTAAAGGCTCATCGCCAATCGTGGCTTGGCGTTTGGCAGGATACAAGGTTACATTGCTCACAGAAATGCTATTGGGCGCATTGTTTTGCTCATTGGAATGTTGCGCACGGCGCAAAATGGCATGAATACGCGCCAATAATTCGCGGGGTGTGCAAGGTTTGGGAACATAGTCATCTGCACCCATTTCTAAACCAATGATGCGGTCAATGTCATCGCCTTTGGCAGTCAGCATGATTACGGGAATACTGCTTTGGCTACGCACGGTTTTGAGTACATCTAAACCGTTCATTTTGGGCATCATGGAATCCAATACCACAACATCATATTGACCTGTTAAGATTTCTTGTACACCTGCCTCGCCATCAGGCACACTATTCACTTCTAAGCCTTCTGCGCTCAAGTATTCTGTTAATAATTCGGTCAATAAAGCGTCATCATCTACCAGTAATACGCGACTCATTTGATATCCTTTATGGTTTGTCTTATGTATGACATTGCCCCGTTTTTTAGCTGGGGAAATAGGGCTATCTTAACATGCGTTTGACTATTTAAGATAGCCAAATTAAGCTGGATTTTGCGCTTTTTTGCAAGAATGTAAACGGCTTAACGTTTGCATCTTGCTGTGTTGCAGGCAGGGGGCAGCTTTTTTGCAAGGCGGGGTCTAAGCGGAATGTGGCGCAAGTTTGTTCTAGCTCAGGATAAAGTGGCGCAAAATAAGGGGAATTTTGCAGTTGCTTACGGTAAAACGGTATCATGTGGGGATAATAGTGATACATATATTGCATCCATTGAGCGGCTTCTGCTCGATTACCCAAACGATATTGATATAGGGCGTGTTTGTAAGCGGTACTGAATGGGCGGTACGTTAAGGCGCGAGCGGTGGCTTCGGCTGCCCATGGTTGAAGATGGGCATCGGTGGGTGCAGCGCGGTTGCTCAATGCCAAATCGGCATAATATGCTAACAGAGATTCATTTTGAGCAAGATTGCGTAAACCTTCGATTTTGCGGGCAATTTCGCTGGAAGTATCGGTTTTGGGCTTGCTATCCAGTTTAACAAAATCGTGGTAGACCACGCTCAATCGCAATAAGCCTAATAATAATATCAATGCGACACCGCCCACCGCCCAAGGCAACCACACCACATCAGTTTTTCCTTCTGATAAATGGTTAGAGGCAGGTGTAACGCTCATCATTAAGGCAAACGGTACTAAAAAATAGATATACCACAAGGGATATTCCAACATGCTGTGGCATAAGCTCACGGTTATTAACGCTAAGGGCAACAACGATGCAGCGTGTAGGGGGCGTTGGAATAAGGGAAACACCACCCATAATGCGCCACCCAATACCAATAGGGTTCCCACCGCGCCCATTTCAGTTAATAATTGCAACACGATATTGTGAGTATGGGTAAATAAAACGCTTAATAAATTGGTGCTATATGGTGCGGTTTGACTGGCTAATACGCCTTGCAAGGAAAAGCTGCCCCAACCATGTCCCCAAATCGGCGCACTTTGAAACACTTGCCATGCTTTGTTCCACTCAATTTCACGCGCGGATTTGGCAAACGAGCTGCTTTCCACTCGCGCCAATGCGGTTTCCACTTTCGCTTCGCCTAGCCAACCCAGCACCGTGTTTAACGAAAATTGCACCAATACTACCATTGCCAAGGTGCCTAAAAAAATGGCAAAAACGCGATTGCCTGTTTTACCTGCACGCCAACGCCACCACAAAACCAACGCGCCCACCGCCATCACATACAATAAAATGGTGCGCGAATTGACCAAGCCCAACATCGTGGTTAAAAACAGCACGCTGCCTGCGCCTAGCCATGTGGGGATTTTACGTTCTGCCCATAAATAAGCTGCAGCCAGCGTTCCCCACATCAAATAATGTCCCAAATGATTGCGTTGTGCCAACTGCCCCGTGATATTACTGCTGCCACGAAAATCCAAAACAGCAGGAAATGAAGCTGCCCAGCCTGTAAATTGCATCAGCACCACGCCCGCCTGCAATAAGCCGCCCAACATCAATGCCCATGCCAACACCGTTACCACTTGCGCTTGTCCTGCGGCTGCCACCCAGCCTCGACACGCCCATGCTGCCAATGCCAAAATCACAAACGTCCACACCACCATATCACTTTGTCCGTAATACGGCAGTTCCATCATACGAGCTTGCAGCCACCAAAATGCTGCCAACAACAAAAAATACACCGTGCCACGCGGCATATTAACTTGCAAACGCCCCGTTAGCACCGTCAAGAACACCAACAACAACGCAAACAACAACGAACCGCTTTCCAAATAAAAACTGCTCAACGGCCCCACCCGCCATTTAGACAAAAATGGCACAATACTGATTAAAGAAAACAGAAAAAGCAGCAAAGTTACCTTGCTGCGTTTCTCATATTGCTTTGCCTGTAAAAAATCAAGCCCCACCGAATTGCTCCCGCTTTTGCTTCACAAATGCCAAACACGCCACAAAAAACACACTACTCAACACCAACGCACCCGCCGCACACACCTGACTCATCAACGTGGCATCAAATAAACGCATCACCGCTTCAGCAAAATATGCCAAAATCAGCAAACATGACCATTGATAAGTATAAACCTTACCCTTCAAAATCCCTGCCAAAGGCAAACACAACGGCAAGGCTTTCAACGCCAGCCATGAACCACCCTCACGCAAAGGCGCCAGCCACAACTCCCATGCCAAGCTCAACACAATCAAGCCGCACAAGCTGCCCACCGCCCAATAATATGCCCAATCTTGCTTATCGACCGACTTCATCTTCTGCCTTTGCCCCATCACGCCTCATCTTCATACGGTTTGGGCTTAAACAAACGCGCAAACAGCAAGCCCACCTCATACAAAATAATCAACGGAATCGCCATCAAAATTTGCGACAACACATCAGGCGGCGTAATAATCGCGGCAATCACAAACGCCCCCACAATCACATAAGGACGCGCCTGCTTGAGCTGCTCCATTGACACCACCCCCATACGATGCAACAACACCACCGCAATCGGCGTTTCAAAAGTCGCCCCAAATGCCACAAACATACCCAACACAAAAGACAAATACTTATCAATATCGGTGGACATACTCACACCTTCAGGCGTTACCCCCGTTAAAAAACCAAACACAATCGGGAATACCAACCAATAAGCAAACGCCATACCCCCTGCAAACAACAACAAACTGGACAACACCAAAGGCAAAATCAATCGCTTCTCATTGCGATACAAAGCAGGCGCAACAAATGCCCACACCTGAAACAAAGTGTGGGGCAAAGTCAGCAAAAACGCTGCCATCAACGTAACCTTAACAGGCACAAAAAAAGGCGCAATCACATCAGTGGCAATCATACTGGTGCCTTGTGGCAAAGATGCCATCAAAGGTTGCGCCACAAACGTGTATAACTGCTGAGCAAACGGCATCAGCGCAAAAAAACACACCGCCAACACCACCACAATCCACACCAAACGGCGGCGCAATTCAATCAAATGTTCAACCAAGGTTTGCGTTTCTTCGCTCACTTATTCACCACCATCATTCTCTGTCAAACGCCACCCTGATGACGGCGCACACGCAACATCGGTTTCGCACGAAATCTCGGACGCATATCACGGCGGCGCAACATCGCTTGTCGTTGCAAAGACACCATATGCCCCATCGCCACACCAACATCACGATTGGGCAAAGGCTGCCCCCATTCATCCACACCAAAATCCGCTGGCGTTTTTTGTTCGGGCAAACGCTCCCAAGCAGGCACATTCAAGCCATCAGCAATCTCTTTCGCTTCTTGCCGTGCCGTAGCATCAATATCGCGCAAATTATCTTGCAAACCACGTGCTGCCGATTCCAAGCTCTCTTTCACATCGCGCAATTCAGAGGCTTCCACTTGGCGGCTCAATTCCGTTTTCACATTACTCACAAAATACTGAATCTTGCCCACCCACAGCCCCACCGTTCGCGCCACCTTAGGCAGGCGTTGCGGCCCTAAAACCACCAAAGCCACCACGCCTATCAACAGCATCTCACTTAACGCAAATTCAAACATTAGGCTTGCTTATCGTCTTTTTTTGCTTCAACCACATCGCCTTGCTTATCATCTTTAGCGGCTTCCGTACCCTCATTCAAACCCTTTTTAAAGTCATGAACTGCACCGCCCAAATCCTTGCCCACATTACGCAATTTTTTTGTACCAAAAACCAATACCACAATCACCAGCACCACAACCCAGTGCCAAATCGAAAAACTACCCATCATCACTTCCTTTACAATACATCAGCCAAGCAGCAAAGGCTTGGCTGTTTCACAAATATCTGACGCTTTTGTTTTACACCAAACTGGGTGTACCCATAATATGAATATGCAAGTGGAACACCTCCTGCCCACCGCCTTTACCCGTATTAATACTGGTTTTAAAACCATGATGCAAACCGTGTTCTGCGGCAATTTGTGGCACTTTCAACATCATTCTGCCCAACAAACCTTCATGTTGCGCTTCTGCATGTGCCAACGAAGCAAAATGCACTTTAGGAATCAACAATAAATGCACAGGCGCGGCAGGGTGAATATCCTTAAAACACAACATTTCATCGTCTTCATACACCACACCAGCAGGAATTTGCTTCTCCACAATTTTACAAAAAATACAGTCGCTCATGCTTTTCTCCAAAAAACGGATTGTAATACAAAATCAACTTTCTTGCCGTGCCGCTTTTTCTGCCAAACCCGATAAACCCTGTCGCCGCGCCAATTCTGCCAACACCTCTTCCACACGAATCCCTTGCTGCGTGAGCAACACCAAATTATGAAACCACAAATCAGCTGTTTCATAAATCACCTGTTCGCGGTCATTGTCTTTGGCAGCCATCAAAACTTCGCCCGCTTCTTCAATCACCTTTTTTAAAATCTTATCCTGCCCTTTATACAATAATTGCGCAACATAAGACGTTTCAGGGTCTTGCCCTTGTCGGGCATCAATCACATTATGAATTTCATATAAAACAGAATCGTTCATCGTATTTATCATTCAATGTCCACTTAAACGATTTATTGTATCGTTTTTCTACTACTCTGCGATACCCTGTTTCGATTTTTGCAAGGCTTGCATCGCAGCATATACCACCTGCCCACCACTTCGCAAAATCAACACACTTAATAACACACTCGCCACAGGGTCCACCCAATACCAGCCCCACAGCCAAGCACTCAAGCCCGATAGGATTGCCACCACCGAACCCAACAAATCTGCCAACACATGCAAATACGCAGCGCGAATATTCAAATTATCGTGTTGTGCGCCCAACATCAAACGTGCCACCACCATATTCACCAACAAACCCACCACCGCCACTGCCAACATCGGCAACGATTGTATTACCAATGGCGTTTGAATCCGCTCAATCGCCTCCACCACAATCCACAGCGCAATCACCATTAAAGACAGACCATTCAAT
>JBHADP010000072.1:0-2736 GCA_041855125.1 Neisseria sp.
GGTGGCTTGAATGGTATCGCGTACATTTTGCGGTACATCATCGCCGTCCAATCGCCATTCCAAACGGGCAACGGTGGCTTTGCGTCTGCGAACTTGTCCGCCCACCAATGGGTCGCGTAATAGTTCGCGGTACACGTCAATGTGCCGACCCATTTTGCGTAAAATTGGGTCGGGATTGGGTAGCCAGCCGTTGAAACCGTGCAAGCCAAAACGAGCAGACACGGCTATTTGGCTGGATAACTGTTCGGGTGTGGGGGCGATTGTGCCGACTGGGGTTTTGAGTTTGATGTGGGGTTTCATTATTCGTAACCTTGTGTGAAACGGCTTGTGCGCTGAACGGCTCGGCTGGACACTTTAACCGCGCCAATATTCAATTCACGGCTGGCGTAATGTGCCAACAACAGCGCAATGCCTGTATCGCCGTGTCGGGTTTTGCCGTCTGTGCCTTTGGTGCGCGTGTCGGGAATGCGTGGCACACCGCGCACCAATTCAAAGGCGCGTAAATCCGCTAAAATGTTTTCATCACGCGGCAGCGCATCTAATGTGCCGTCTTCCAAAGCGGCTTTAAATGGCGCGGTATGGGCGCGATACCAGTTTTCCGACAACATAACCGCCTGAATGCGGTCGTGTCCGAATTGGTCTTGCATGGCTTCGGCAAGGCTTTGTCCGTTGCCGCGAGCGTCAAATGCTGCGCCGAGTAAATTTGGCAAATTTGCCAAGACAAAAGTGGCAATCTGTTCTTGCTGTTTAAACGGCATATTGCCCAGTTCCAGAACAAAGGGCGTTTTCAAATTTAAATTGCTTTCGCGGATTAACGGCACAATCGCGGTGCGGTCGCCACTTCGGGCAAAATCCACGCCGACAAAGCTGTGGCGCGTATTGTCCAATTCGTCCAAATACGGTTTCAGGCTGCCTGAAAGCCATTCGCCCACTTCGGCAGCGCGTTGATGTTCGGGTAATAGTGCAAATTCGTCCGTTTGGTCGTAACGCAAAACAGGCGTAAACGGCGACATTCGGCTTTCAATCAAAGCACGGTTCAGCCATTTGCCACCGCCATTTTTGGGGATACAGTCCAATTCTTCGCTTGCGTCTTCGCCGTAGCTGGCGCGGATTTGCTCCACCCAAATAGGTTCATTTTCAGGGACGAACGGGATATTTAAGCGCAAACAAATCCGTTCATACAGACCATCAGCCAGCGCGTCATCAAAGCTAATCCGATGAACCGAATATGGTTTTTTGCCAGCGCGACTGTCGTTAATCAATTCGTTAAATGGATTATCCACACCATTGTGTGTTGAAATGATGTGAACTTGTCCACCCCACATCAGCAAAGCCATTGCCGCTTTCAAAAGTCCCGCCAAATCATCGTGGAACGCGGCTTCATCCAAAATTATGCGACCTTGTTTACCACGCAAGTTATTGGGGCGAGACGATAAAGCCGTTATCCGAAAACCGCTTGCAAAACGAATGACATACGCCAAAATCGCCTGTTTTTCATCGCCTTCTGCAAACACTTCTTCGGTTTCTTCAATTTCGCCAGCCGCCAAGCCGTAGAATTTCGCCCAGTTACCGCAATCGTTGATGAACTCCAATGCCATGTCTTTGTTGTAGCCGATGTACCACACGTTCATGCCATTGGTTTTGGCGGCGAGCAATGCGCTGTCTGCCGCTTCGCCCCATGACAAACCAATACGGCGCGACTTTTCGCACACTTTGACGGGCGATTGGTCGGCAATCCAGCGTTGTTGATAGGGCAACAAGACCATGGGGGTGCGTGATAATTCGGTCATGTGGCAATCCCTAAAATTTGCTTGCGGATTTGTTCGGCGGTGTCGTCTGATAAACCGCCTTTTTTCACGGTTTTGGCGACTTCATCGGCGGCGGCTTGGGCGCGTGATTTGACTTTGTTTTGGTATTCTTTCAGGCGTGTGCTGGCTGAAATTAAGCCTGCAATGCGTTTTGCACCTTCACTCATCAAATCAAATCTTGCTAATGGGTTTAATGATTCGCTATCCATGTCGCCAATCTCTACCAATGCATCAAATAATTCCGTTTGCACCATTGCCATCAATGCTTCGGAACGGGTATCACTTTCATCGCTTGCGCTTTCGGCAATCAGGCGAGCCGCTTCGGTACTGGCTTTAATGCTGGCAAAACGACGTTCTACTTTTTGCCCATAGCGATGGACGGCAGAACGGCTGATTTCAAAGCCTTGTTGATTAAGCCAAGCGGTTAATTCGGTGTAATTACCAAAGCCGTTTTCTGCCAATTTGCGTTCTAGTGCATGGCGGACGGCTTCGGGTAATTGTTCCACACTACTGCGTTGTGCCATATCAGCTCCATACTTTTTCGGGTCGGGCAATGCCTGCGCGACATTCCACGGTGTATTCGGCAATATCTACGCCATCGCTGGTTAAATCGGCAAACCATAAACCATGTGGCTGTTTGTTCAGTTCTACAAGGTTGCGGTCAGCTAGGTAATCTAACTGTTGGCGCACTTCCAATGCGGTGGTTTGCGGATAAATGGCGTTCATGATTTCCAGCAGGAAGGTTTCGCAAGTGGTGTGCGGTCGGGCTTTGTGTAGCGTATTGATGATGTTCCAACGCATACCTTCACGGCGTTGTTTGGCAATCAATTCTTCACTAATCATTTCTTTTGGCTTTCCATTTTGTAAATTTCAGTCAGCATTTTTCGCATATCGTCCATTTTGGCTTCCAGCACCACTTGGTTGCGGA
>JBHADP010000073.1:0-29978 GCA_041855125.1 Neisseria sp.
CCCCATACCATGGATTACGACTTTTACCATCCTAATAACATCTATATCCTCAACCCCAACAACCTCGATGGCATACCCGCATTTCTTCACACCCCCTACCACACCCTTGCCAACGACATCAGAGAAAAATACAGCTTTGGTAACTGGATTAAATACCTACTCAATATAGAACCCCACCAAAAAATCAACCTCCCCCCTTACCCATGAAAAAAACCATTATTCTAGCCATGCCAGACCTATTTAAAATCCATGAAACCATCGCAGAAAATCTGCGTTTTCATGGATTTAATACCATTGTTATCGCCTATAAGGAAGAAAAATATCGCTATACAGGCTTACTTGATAAACTCAAAAAAATATATCACCGCAATCTCCTGAATGATAAAAACTACAAAAAAGAACTAATCTTCAAGCAACATGGGCAACCTTATCTCAATCTTTTGAACACCATTCAAGAGCCTGTTGATTATTGCTTATTCATTTGGCCTTTTATTTTTCCCCATTCACTCATGAAAATATTGCGCGAAAAAGCCAAATTATGCGTTCACTATAACTGGGAGTCTTTAGCATTTTTTGCTAACGACATAGACAAGCTCAAGTATTTTGACAAGTTCTTCTATTTCGACCCCTATGACACAGGCAAATGGCAACAAAACAACTACCCCGTTCCCCTATTGCCCACCACCAGCTTTTATTTCGACTTTCCACTTCCTGCCTGCAAAAGCAAAAATAGCCTCTTTTTTCTGGGTTTACATGCCAAACAACGCATTGCAGATATTCAAGCATTTTATGAAATTGCCAAACAAGCTGATTTAGAAGTGGATTTTCGTATCGTTGCACATGATATTCAACAAGCAAAAGAAGAACTTAAACTCGAAGAAATACAATATCTTCCTTTTTCTGAAGCCTTGTCTTATTATGATAATTTACTGTTGTCTGCCCAAGCCCATGTTTTGGTGGACTTCCTGAATCGCAAACATCATGGGCTTTCATTGCGTGTTTTTGAAGCCTTAGGTTTAAGTAAAAAACTGATAACAACCAACCCCACCGTTATTCACTATGATTTTTACCACCCCAATAATATCTTTATTTGGAATGGCAACAATCATCATGAATTACGTCAATTTCTTACCCAACCGTATCACCCCTTGCCAACACATATCATGCAAAAATACAGTTTTGGCAATTGGATTAAATACATTTTAGACATCGAACCCCATCAAAAAATAACCCTCCCTCAATTACCATAAACATGAACACAACTGACCACTCTCCAACTATTGTTTTAGGCATGCCAACTGATATGGGCATCTTTTCATTAGTGAAAAAAAATTTAGAGTATCATGGTTTCCATGTGATTCCACTGATTTTTAGGGAAAGCGAATTTCGCTATCCTTCTTTACTGGCTCGGCTCAATACCAAATTTCGCCAACTGGTTTTGAACGACAAACAAGCTAAAAATAAACTGAAACAGCATGTACTCAACCAAAATTTATTAAAAGACATCACCCCCATTCAACAGATTGACCATGCTTTATTTATTCGGGCTGATGTTTTTCATGCCGATTTGCTCAAAAGCGTTCATGCTAAAATCAAACATAATATGGTGAATTACCAATGGGACGGCATGCATCGTTTTCCTGCAATATGGCAACAAGTTGATATTTTTGACCGTTTTTATGTTTTTGATTATGCGGATTTAAATCATCCTAACCATCATTTTTTACCCCTCACCAATTTTTATTTTGACCATGATTTAAATCACACCTCATCTAACGATGCTGATTTCTATTTTATTGGTTCTCATATTCCCGAACGGGATAGCATGATTGCAGCATTTGGGCAGTATGCCAAACAAAAAAATTGGTGCTTAGATTTCAGCATTTCCTGCACCCACGAAAACATGGCGGATTATCGTAAAATTTATCCCACCGATAATATTAAGCTGATTACCGAATTAACCGATTATGAACACAATCTCAATAAAGCCAAACACGCTAAAGTGTTAATGGATTTTAAAACACCCATACACAATGGCTTATCATTTCGCGCATTTGAAGCATTAGGTTATCGCAAGAAATTAATTACCACCAATGCTGAAGTGGCTAAATATGATTTCTATCATCCCAATAATATTTTCATTTGGGATGGTCAAGATTTCAATGGGATAGAAGCCTTTCTCCAGTTGCCTTATTACGAAATCGATGCAACCATTCGTGAAAAATACAGTTTTAAAAATTGGATTCGATATGTTTTAGATATTGAACCCTATCAAGCTATTACACTTCCACAATCATCACTTTATTAAGGAATTCAAAAATATGAATATTCTCATCACAGGCGGTGCAGGCTTTATTGGCTCAGCAGTGGTTCGCCATATCATTCAGCATACTTCTCATCGTGTGATTAATGTTGATAAATTAACTTATGCAGGTAATTTGGAATCTTTAGTGGAAGTGGCGAATCATCCGCGTTATGTGTTTGAACAAGTGGATATTTGCCATCGATCAGAGCTAGACCGCGTGTTTGCAGAGCATCAGCCTGATGCGGTGATGCATTTGGCAGCAGAAAGCCATGTTGACCGTTCTATTGATGGACCTGCGGCATTTATTGAAACTAATATTGTTGGCACGTACACCTTATTAGAAGCAGCACGCGCCTACTGGCAAGGATTATCGGCTGACCAACAAGCAGCGTTCCGTTTCCACCATATTTCAACTGATGAAGTATATGGCGATTTGCATGGTACAGATGATTTGTTCACAGAAACCACGCCTTATGCTCCCAGCAGCCCTTATTCTGCATCCAAAGCCAGCAGCGACCATTTGGTACGCGCTTGGTTGCGAACCTATGGCTTGCCTACGATTGTAACCAACTGTTCCAATAATTATGGTCCTTATCATTTTCCTGAAAAACTGATTCCATTGATGATTTTAAATGCCTTAGAAGGCAAACCTTTGCCTGTTTATGGCGACGGTCAACAGATTCGGGATTGGTTGTTTGTTGAAGACCATGCGCGGGCTTTGTATCAAGTGGTAACCGAGGGTAAAGTGGGTGAAACTTATAATATTGGTGGACACAATGAAAAAGCCAATATTGAAGTGGTGCGTACCATTTGTGCTTTATTAGAGGAATTGGTGCCTGAAAAACCTCAAGGTGTGGCGCATTATGCAGATTTGATTACTTTTGTAACCGACCGCCCCGGTCATGATGTGCGCTATGCGATTGATGCCGCCAAAATTGGACGCGAATTGGGCTGGCAACCACAAGAAACGTTTGAATCAGGGATTCGTAAAACGGTAGAATGGTATTTAAACCATCGTGAATGGTGGCAACATGTATTAGATGGTTCGTATCGTTTAGAGCGTTTAGGCACAGGTCAATAATGGCTCACTCTTGGTTTTACTGGGCATTGGCTTCAGCATTTTTTGCTGCACTCACCGCCATTTTTGCTAAAGCAGGTTTACAAGGCATTGATTCCGACTTTGCCACTTTTATTCGCACTTTGGTGATTGTGGCGGCTTTGGCTATGTTTTTAAGCTATACCCATAAATGGCAAGGCGTGGGCAGTTTAAGTGCCAAAAATTGGATGTTTTTGATTTTATCGGGTTTGGCAACAGGTGCTTCATGGTTGGCATACTTTAAGGCATTACAAATGGGTGAAGCCTCGAAAGTTGCGCCTGTGGATAAATTCAGCATTGTATTGGTGGCATTCATGGCGGTGTTGTTTTTAAAAGAACGCCCCAGTGTGCAAGAATGGTTGGGCATCGGCTTGATTACGGCAGGTGTTTTGGTGTTGGCTTTGAAACGTTGAAAGGAAAAATCATGTGGACAAAATATGGGTTGATTTTGGTGTGTATGTTGCCTTTGGCGGTACAAGCGCAAGATTGTACAACAGACGACAATGTGTATGATGTAATTGATGCGTGTGAAAAACAAATCCAGCGTGATAAACAAGTGATTGCAACAGAAGCCACTAAGCTCAAACGTTTGGTGCAGCAGCATAACCGACAATATATGCAGATTTCCGTAGAGAAAGAATGGAATCAGTCGCAGCAATTATGGCAACGCTTTGTGGAAGCCGATTGTGCATTGGAAAGTGTTCCTTCACAAGTGTCGCAAGGTTCAGGCTATGCCGTGGCAGAAACATCGTGTCTTGCTAAACGTTATCGCCAGCGCGTGATGCAAATTCGTCAATTACAAAAAGAGATTCGCAGCTTATCTGAATAGTTTGATATGAAATACAATGATTTACGAGAGTTTATTAGCCAATTAGAAGCGCAAGATAAGCTCAAACGCATCGCTCATCCTGTGTCGCCCCATTTGGAAATGACGGAAATTGCCGACCGTGTGTTGCGCGCAGGTGGTGCAGCATTGTTGTTTGAAAATCCGATTCGTGCTGATGGCAGCCCTTATGAATTTCCTGTGTTGGCGAATTTATTTGGCACGCCTGAACGTGTGGCAATGGGCATGGGCGCAGATAGTGTGGAGAAGCTGCGCGAGATTGGGCAAACATTAGCCTATTTAAAAGAGCCTGAGCCGCCTAAAGGCATTAAAGATGCGTTTAGCAAATTGCCATTATTAAAAGACATTTGGAGCATGGCACCTCATGTGGTGAAAAAAGCCCCTTGCCAAACCATTATATGGGAAGGCGATGCGGTGGATTTAACCCGTTTGCCGATTCAACATTGTTGGTCGGAGGATGTGGCACCCTTAATCACATGGGGTTTAACGGTAACACGCGGGCCACATAAAAAACGGCAAAACTTAGGCATTTATCGCCAACAGTTATTGGGCAAAAATAAGTTGATTATGCGTTGGTTGGCGCACCGTGGGGGTGCATTGGATTTTCAGGCGCATAAGAAATTGCATCCCGATACGCCGTATCCTGTGGCGGTGGTATTGGGTTGCGACCCTGCTACGATTTTAGGCGCGGTTACCCCTGTTCCCGATACATTAAGCGAATATCAGTTTGCAGGGCTATTGCGTGGTTCGCATACTGAATTGGTGAAATGTATTGGCAATGATTTGCAGGTGCCTGCTCGAGCGGAAATTGTGTTGGAAGGGGTGATACACCCCGATGAAGTGGCGCTGGAGGGGCCGTATGGCGACCACACAGGTTATTATAATGAGCAGGATTATTTCCCTGTCTTTACCGTAGAACGCATCACCATGCGTGAAAACCCCATTTATCACAGCACTTACACAGGCAAACCGCCTGATGAGCCTGCGGTTTTGGGTGTGGCATTAAATGAAGTGTTTGTTCCCTTGCTGCAAAAACAGTTCCCTGAAATTGTCGATTTTTATTTGCCTCCAGAGGGCTGTTCCTATCGCATGGCGGTGGTGAGCATTAAAAAACAATATGCAGGTCATGCCAAACGGGTCATGATGGGCTGTTGGTCATTTTTACGCCAATTTATGTACACCAAATTTATTGTGGTGGTTGATGATGATGTGGACTGCCGCGATTGGAAAGAGGTGATTTGGGCGATTACCACGCGCATGGACCCTGTACGCGATACGGTATTGGTGGAAAACACGCCTATTGATTATTTGGACTTTGCCAGCCCTGTTTCAGGCTTGGGCGGTAAAATGGGTTTAGATGCAACCAATAAATGGGCAGGTGAAACGCATCGCGAATGGGGACGTGTGATTGAGCGCGACCCTGCAACCGTTGCCAAAATCGACCGTATTTGGCAAGAACTGAATTTGTAGGCATGAAAAAAATCGTTATTCTCTGTTGCAGAATAACGATTTTTTTATTAATGGTTTGCTGGCTGATTCAAATCTGAAGGGAGGACACCTTTTGGTTTTTCGCCTTGTGGGTGCTTAGGACGCTCAAAGCCTTTACTCTTCATACAAGCATCAAAAGCTGCACGGTCTTTTTTGTCGCCCACAGAGGCACGACATTCACTCAAGGCTTTTTCAACAGCAGGGTTATTGGGTTTAGGTGGGCGATGGGGTTCAGAGTTGCTGCTATTGGCATAAGCCGCAGCAGATAAAGTAAGCATACACGCTGTGATAGCAAATAATTTTTTCATATTAAACGACTTTCTAAGAGGCTGATGTGTAAAAATTGAATTTTACTGCTGCTAAAAGTCGATTTTCAAACCAAAATGGGAAAAGAAATGGAAAAAAACACCTTATTTTTGCAAGAATCTGCTCAACAAGACCATGTTTTGTTATTACATGGTTTATACATGAACGCATGGATTATGCTGCCATTGGCTCATTTTTTGCGTGAATATGGTTTCCAAACCCATACTTTTAGCTACTACACTGTTTGGCAACGTTTACCGCAGCATTTATCTGCCCTTGAAAAACAAGTTAAGCAACATTATGCCCAATATGATGCCCCCTTACATTGGGTAGGACACAGCCTAGGAGGCTTGGTATTGCGTCATTTTGCGGCGGCTTTTCCCCATTTAGTACGCGGCAGAATGGTAACCTTAGGCACACCGCATCAAGGCAGCATCGCAGCAGAGCAATTAGTACAATGGGGTTTGCAAAAACCATTATTAGGGGGTGCGTATCCTGTTCCATTGGCAGGACAACTCCCTCCCCTACCTAATGGCATTGAATTGGGCAGTTTGGCAGGCAATCATGGCGTGGGTTTAGGCAAATTATTGGGGATAGAACGCGAAAGCGATGGCACGGTGTGTGTGGCAGAAACCTATTGCGAAGGCATGGCAGACCATCTGGTATTGCCTCTCTCGCACACCAGCTTATTATTTAGTCGCCACGCTGCGGAACAAACTGCCCATTTTTTAAGACACGGAAAATTTGCACATCAAGCGTAAACAAGCACTTTATGGCATAATAACATCTAAACAAATCGGCAAATGCATTGCCTTTATCTCTAGCACATTACCCATCTCATTATTCATCTCAAATGGTATGCACCATTTGCAACGGAACCATAACCCATGAATCAATTTGCTTCCCTTGGATTAGGTCAAGAAATTGTCGCTGCCCTAACCGAACAAGGCTATGAAACTCCCACCCCCATTCAAATGGCAGCCATTCCCAAAGCCCTTGCAGGACACGATTTATTAGCGGCTGCCCAAACAGGCACAGGCAAAACGGCTGCCTTTATGTTGCCCAGTTTAGAGCGATTAAAACGCTTTGCCACCCATTCCACCTCACCTGCCATGCACCCTGTGCGTATGTTGGTGCTCACGCCTACTCGTGAACTTGCCGACCAAATCGACCACAACATCACCGTTTACATGAAAAACCTGCCCTTGCGCCACACCGTATTATTTGGCGGCGTCAATATGGACAAACAAACCGCCGAATTGCGCCAAGGCTGTGAAATTGTAGTGGCAACCGTTGGGCGTTTACTTGACCACATCAAACAAAAAAACATCAACCTCAATAAAGTTGAAATCTTAGTATTAGACGAAGCCGACCGTATGTTGGACATGGGCTTTATTGACGACATACGCCATATCATGCAAATGTTGCCCAAACAACGGCAAACCCTCTTGTTTTCTGCCACATTTGCGCCGCCCATTCGCAAATTGGCGCAAGACTTCATGAACAGCCCCGAACAAATCGAAGTGGCGGCACAAAACGCCACCAACACCAATGTTGAACAACACATGATTGCGGTGGACACCACCAAAAAACGCCACTTATTAGAACGCTTGATTGTGGATTTAAACATGAATCAAGTGATTGTATTTTGCAAAACCAAACAAAGCGTCGACCAAGTTACCCGTGATTTAAAACGGCGTGATATTGCTGCCCAAGCCATTCATGGCGACAAATCGCAACAAACCCGTTTAGAAACCCTGACCGCATTTAAAGAAGGCAGTTTGCGCGTGTTAGTGGCAACTGATGTGGCAGCGCGGGGGCTGGACATTGCAGAACTGCCTTTTGTAATTAACTATGAACTGCCCACCCAACCCGAAGACTATGTTCACCGCATTGGGCGCACAGGGCGGGCAGGTGCAGACGGTGTTGCCATTTCCCTTATGGATGAAACCGAACAAAAAATGTTTGAAGCCATTAAAAAACTCACAGGCAACGACCTTGCCATTGAGCGCATTGAAGGCTTTGAACCTCGTTGGTGGCAAAGCCCTGTTACCGAACCTGCCGCGCGTAGCGACCACTACCAACGCCCCAGCCAACCAACACCACGCCGCAACACCCACTTGCCCCACACTCCCGACATCAGCGAATCATGTGGCAAAATCGCAGGACGCAGCCGCCGCAGTCGTCGTGGCGAGCGCCCAAAATGCGCATTGGTGCAGCCCAATTATGGCGTAAATTGACACAAGGCGTGTTCCCACACGCCTTTATCCTTTATATAGAATAAAGCTGTTCCCTCACCCACACCAGCGCAGTAATCGCCGCATCACGATTCACCTGTTCAGGCAACGAAGATACCGCAAACAATTGGCTTACCTCCCCCATCAATACTTCTGCGCGCACCACCAAGTCATCATAAGTAAACTGCCCTTGCTTAATGGCTAATAACGCTTCCCGATTAGGTCGGCGTGGGCGGATTTCACCATAACGCGCCACATCACACGCCATTTCCAACAAACGAAACGTGTGCATCATATTCTTAGCATCATATTGCTGCCCATGCGCTTGCGTACTGGTATAACGCGCCTCATTACGCTGTTTCACCCATTGCCAATAAGACGCATACTCACGGCAATAACTACTGTAACCATCTTGATTAAACGACAAATATCCCACCGAAACCGCATCAGGTGCAATATTGCTTAATGCCACATGATTTGCCGTGGCTTGATGCACCACCCCTTGATAGCCCAAGCGCTTGCTTTCATCATAAAACATCGCATACAGCCCCCGCGCATGGTCAATACGGCTCAAACCCATCTTTTCTTGCTGCCAACCGCGTTGTGCCAACCAAGCCCGAAGCGGTACACTCTGCGCCCCTTGCAACACATAACAAAAATCCAACACCGTTTTTTTCTCGCGTGGCATAGGATTCACAATCTTCTTATTCAGCCCTCGCGCTTTCATCATCTGCTTATACGCATAACCTGCAAAACTCTGTTGGCACACCTTCGACACAAACCATTCTGCCCGAAACGCTGCCATCAAAGGCGAACGCACCCGCACACAATCCTCAGGCACTGCCAATAATTCCAACATATTCGGATTACTGCTCAACAACAATTCCACAAATCGCCCCAATTCGTAATACACCACATCATTGGTTTCATTGCTCACCTGCGGCACATAATCCAAGCCATACCACACATGACGCGGTAAATAAAACACACCGCGAATATCCGTATCCGATTCAGGCGTTGCCAAGCCATAAGCGCGACTGCCCGACACCGCTTCCAATAAAATCAAATTGTGTTGCTGCAAATCCGCAATACTTAACGCCATTTTCCCAGCTCCCATATTTCAACCAGCAGAACAACACATTAAACGCCGCCCTATGTGTTGCCCTGTTTGGGTAACAGAATTATTGATAAAAATAGCCTGAAAGCCCATTCATGACTTTCAGGCTAAGATAACGCCTATTATGATTAACGTGTAACAGGCTTATACTTAATCCGTTTCGGTTTCGCGCCCTCTTCGCCCAAGCGGCGTTTCTTATCGGCTTCGTATTCCTGATAGTTACCATCAAAGAATACCCATTTACTGTCGCCCTCGCACGCCAGAATATGGGTGGCGATGCGGTCGAGGAACCAGCGGTCGTGCGAAATCACCATCACGCTGCCTGCAAATTCCAACAAGGCATCTTCCAGCGCGCGCAGGGTTTCCACATCCAAATCGTTAGATGGTTCGTCCAACAGCAACACATTGCCGCCGCTCAACAAGGTTTTTGCCAAATGCAAACGACCACGTTCACCGCCCGATAAGTTGCCAGCGATTTTGCTTTGGTCGCTGCCTTTGAAGTTAAAACGTCCCAAATAGGCGCGTGCAGGGATTTCAAATTGACCCACTTGCAGAATATCGCGCCCTTCGGCAATGTTGTCAAACACGGTTTTATCGTTTTGCAAACCATCGCGGCTTTGGTCAATCAAGCTCATTTTTACGGTTTGACCGATTTTCACTTCGCCGCTATCGGGTTGTTCTTTGCCAGCAATCATTTTAAACAGCGTTGATTTACCCGCACCATTAGGGCCAATAATGCCCACAATCGCGCCTGCTGGCACTTTAAAGCTCAAATCGTCAATCAGCACTTTGTCGCCGAACGATTTGGAAACGTTCACAAATTCAATCACTTCATTACCCAAACGCTCAGCCACCGGAATAAAGATTTCCTGCGTTTCGTTGCGTTTTTGGTATTCGTAATTGCTCATTTCTTCAAAACGCGCCAAACGTGCTTTCGATTTGGCTTGGCGACCTTTGGCATTTTGGCGCACCCATTCCAATTCTTGTTTCATGGCTTTGATGCGAGCCGCTTCGGTTTTCGCTTCATTGGCTAAACGTTGCTCTTTCTGCTCCAACCATGAAGAGTAATTGCCTTTCCACGGAATACCATGTCCACGGTCAAGCTCTAAAATCCATTCGGCGGCGTTGTCCAAGAAATAACGGTCGTGCGTTACCGCCACCACGGTGCCGGGGAAGCGCACCAAAAACTGCTCCAGCCATTCCACCGATTCCGCGTCCAAGTGGTTGGTCGGCTCGTCCAAGAGCAGCATATCGGGTTTGCTCAACAACAATTTGCATAATGCCACGCGGCGTTTTTCACCACCCGATAACACGCCGATTTTGGTATCCCAATCGGGCAGGCGCAGCGCATCGGCAGCGATTTCTAATTCATGTTCTGCACCGCCACCGCTGGAAGAACCAGCGGCAATAATGGCTTCCAGACGACCTTGTTCTTCCGCCAAGGCATCAAAATCAGCATCGGGGTCGGCATAGGCGGCATACACTTCTTCCAAACGTTTTTGTGCCGCCACCACTTCGCCCAAACCGCTTTCCACTTCTTCGCGCACGGTTTTTTCGGGGTCTAACTCAGGTTCTTGCGGCAGATAGCCAATTTTGATGCCGCTCATTGGCACCGCTTCGCCATCAAATTCTTTATCCACGCCTGCCATAATACGCAATACGGTGGATTTACCCGCACCGTTCAAACCCAGTAAACCAATCTTAGCACCAGGGAAAAATGACAGAGAAATGTCTTTAATAATGGTTTTTTGCGGCGGCACCACTTTGCTCACGCGCAACATAGAATAAACATATTGGGACATAGTGTTTGCTTTATCAATAAAGGTTAAAGGGGAAAGGCTTGATTATACTATCCATGCGAAAATAGCCAAGTCAAACGCCAAATTCCGTCAATCCCAGCTTCATGCCTTATTCTTCAGGCAATTCTGCCGACCCCATACGGCGCAAGATAATATTGGTTTTGGCGCGTAAACGGGGGCTTTTGGGGTTATCGGCATAAAACAAAGGCGCAGGCACCCGTGCCGCCAGTTTGGCAGCCTGTTGTTTGCTTAATTGATTAGCCGATTTTTGGTAATAATGTTGGGCAGCCGCCTCTGCACCAAAAATACCATGCCCCCATTCAATCGAGTTTAAATACAATTCAAAAATACGGTCTTTATCGGTGGTGGCTTCTAACATCGCGGTGATGGCAGCCTCTTCGCCTTTGCGCACATAGCTTTGCCAATCGCTTAAAAACAAGTTTTTAGCTAATTGTTGGCTGATGGTTGAACCGCCACCGCGAATCTTGCCACTGCGTTCATTGCGTTTCATGGCATTGCGAATCCCTTGCCAATCAAAACCACCATGTTCGGCAAAATTGGCATCTTCTGAAGCAATCAAGGCTTTTTTCAGATTAACGGAAATTTGGTCATACGGCACCCAACGGTAATCCAAAACCACTTCACGCCCTTCTTGGCGATACTCACCCATTCGCATGCTCATAAACGCGCTGTGATGAGGCGCAACAGCACGATAAGTGAGAATATTGCCATACACATAAGCATTAAACAAAATAAACACTGCCACAGGCAATGCCACTATCCATTTCAACATGATTGAACCTGTTTACGCATTGCTTGAACCACAGGCGCAATATCAGGCGTAAAACCGCGCCATAATTGATACGCATACGCTGCTTGCGCCACCAACATTCCCAAACCATCGGCAAGATGTTTCACCCCTTGCGCTTGAGCAAACCGCAAAAATGCAGTTGGCTCGTTGCCATACACCATATCATAAGCCAATTCACATTGGCTCAACACCGCAGGCGCAATCGCAGGCACCTCGCCTTGTAAACTGCCTGATGTGCCGTTAATCACAATATCATAATATTGCGTAGGCAAATCCGTCAGGGCGCAGGCTTCAATATCAAACTGCGCTGCTAATGCTTGTGCTTTGGCAAACGTGCGATTAGCAAGAGTTAAACCAGCAGGCTGTTGCGCCAAAATTGGCTGTATCACACCACGCACCGCCCCACCAGCACCCAATAACAAGATTTTTTTCTCGCGCAACGCCATGCCGTGTTGTTGCACCATATCGTTTACCAAACCCATGCCATCGGTGTTATCCCCTAAAAATTGTCCATTGGCTAACCGAATAATGGTATTAACCGCACCTGCCGTGCGTGCCCGTTCGGATAGCGTATCCACCCATTGATACGCATCAGTTTTAAACGGCACGGTTACATTCGCTCCCTGCCCCCCTTCCGCAAAAAATGCGGCAATTGCTTGGGCAAAACCGTTTGGCTCCACCAAAATGCGTTCATATTCAATCGACACGCCTTCTTGTTGAGCAAAATATTGATGAATTTGAGGGGATTTACTGTGGGCAATGGGATTCCCCAACACCGCATAACGAGGCAAGGCAGCCATCAAACCGTTCCTTTATTTTGAAAATCAACATTATAGCTTAGAAATCCATCCAACGTTTTCTGATGGGCTTGAAAAAATATTTTGACAATTGTAGACAATTTAAATATTGTATACAAAATTACAGTTGTTCACATAATAATGGCGGTCGCGCCCACCCGCTCCCAACCGCCCAACCACTCTCCAAAATATGCAGGAAGGTTTACCATGACCATGTTATACGACCGTTCATTAGAAAAAGAAAACTGCGGTTTCGGCTTAATTGCCAATATTGATGGCGTTCAGAGCCATAAAGTTGTCCGCAATGCCATCTTAGGCTTATCGCGTATGCAACACCGTGGCGCGATTTTAGCAGACGGCAAAACAGGCGATGGCTGCGGCTTATCGCTTCAAATGCCTGAAAGTTTTTTTCGCACTGTGGCGCAAGAAGCGGGGTTTGCTTTAGCACAAAAATTCGCGGTAGGACAAATTTTCTTGCCGCAAGATGAAGCCACCGCTCAAGCCTATATTGACATCATTAATGAAGAACTCACCCGCGAAACCTTAGGCATTGCTGCATGGCGCGATGTTCCCACCAATCCTGCTGTATTGGGTTCGATTGCCTTGGCAGATATGCCTAAAATCAAACAAGTGTTTATCAATGCACCCAGCGGTTGGCGCACTCAAGACTTACAACGCCGTTTATTTGTTACCCGTCGCCGCATCGAAAAACGCATCGACCACCCTGATTTTTATATTTGCAGCTTCTCGAATCAAACCGTGATTTACAAAGGTTTGTGTATGCCCAAAGATTTGCCCAAGTTTTATTTGGATTTAGGCGACTTGCGTATGCAATCTGCTATTTGCTTGTTCCACCAACGTTTTTCCACCAACACCCAACCCCGTTGGAAATTGGCACAACCTTTCCGTTATTTAGCCCACAATGGCGAAATCAACACCATTTCAGGCAACCGCGCATGGGCAAGAGCGCGTGCCTACAAATATCACACGCCCTTGATTCCCGATTTACAAACGGCTGCCCCTTTTGTAAACGAAAGCGGTTCAGATTCCAGCTCATTAGACAATATGTTGGAAGTCTTTGTGTGTGGTGGAATGGACTTATTCCGTGCCATGCGTTTACTCGTTCCCCCTGCATGGCAACAAAACCCCGATATGGACGATGATTTACGCGCCTTCTATGATTTCAACTCCATGCACATGGAACCATGGGACGGTCCTGCGGGCATCGTCTTATCAGATGGACGCTATGCCGCGTGTAATCTTGACCGAAACGGTTTACGCCCTGCCCGTTATGTCATCACACAAGACCGCTTAATCACCATTGCTTCCGAAGTGGGCATTTGGGATTATGCACCCGATGAAGTGGTGGAAAAAGGACGAGTAGGACCGGGGCAATTATTGGTCATTGACACCAAAAACGGCAAATTATTGCATTCCGATGAAATCGACAATGAATTACGCGCCCGCCACCCTTATCGTGAATGGCTGAATAAAAACGTTCAACGTTTGATTCCTTTTGAACAACTGCCTGAAGATGAAACAGGCGAATCGGCTTTAGACAGCGACACGCTGGCAATCTATCAAAAACAATTTTTATACGACCGCGAAGAATTAGAAAGCATCGTGCGCGTGTTGGGCGAAGATGGGCAAGAAGCCGTTGGCTCAATGGGTGATGATGCCCCTTTTGCGGTTTTGTCAGAACGTCCGCGCTTGGTGTTTGACTATTTCCGCCAATATTTCGCTCAAGTTACCAATCCGCCTATTGACCCCTTGCGTGAAGCCCATGTGATGAGTTTGGCAACCAGCATTGGGCGTGAAATGAGCGTGTTTTTTGAAGCAGAAGGCATGAGCAACCGCGTTAATTTTAAATCGCCTGTATTGTTGTATTCCGATATGCAGCAACTGTTGCGCTTGCCTGCCGTTCATTATCAACACGCTATTTTAGATGCCACTTATGCCCCCACCACCAGCTTGCAAACTGCTATTGAGCAATTATGCGATGCGGCTGAACAAGCGGTGCGTGCAGGTGCGGTGTTATTAATCGTATCCGACCGCCAAATTGCACAAGATAAGCAACCCATTCCTTCTGCTTTAGCGGTAGGCGCGATTCAAAATCGTTTGGTGGCGGCTAATTTGCGTTGTGATGCGAATATTATTGTGGAAACGGCTGAAGCACGCAATCCGCATCATTTTGCGGTGTTAATTGGCTTGGGCGCAACCGCAGTTTACCCTTATTTGGCGTATGAGAGCTTGGCGCACATGGTGAAAGTGGGCGCGATTAGTAAGCCTTTGCGCGTGGTTATGGCGAATTTCCGCAATGGTATCAATAAGGGTTTATACAAAATCATGTCGAAGATGGGCATTTCTTGCGTGTCTTCTTATCGTTGCGCCCGTTTGTTTGAAGTGGTGGGCATGAGCAGCGAGATTACGCAATTATGTTTCCCTGATATTACCAGTCGGGTGGAAGGGGCATCGTTTGCTGATTTGCATGAGCAGATTTCTGCCACACGCCAACGAGCATGGCGACGCAGCCAAGATATTGATGCAGGTGGTTTGCTGAAGTTTAAACCGCAAGGCGAATACCATGCGTATAACCCTGAAGTGGTCAATACGCTGCAAGCTGCGGTTAAGAGTGGGGATTATGGTCAATATCGTTTGTATCGTGATGCGGTGAATCAGCGTCCTGTTGCCACCATTCGCGATATGTTGCGTTTAAAAACGGAACATTGCACCCCGATTGATATTAGCCAAGTCGAGCCGTCTGACAATCTGTTCAAACGCTTTGACAGCGCAGCCATGTCGATTGGCGCACTCAGCCCTGAAGCGCATGAAGCCTTAGCCGTTGCCATGAACCGTTTGGGTGGTTTTTCCAACTCAGGCGAAGGCGGTGAAGACCCCAAACGTTATGGCACGGAAAAAGTTTCGCGCATTAAGCAAGTGGCATCGGGTCGTTTTGGTGTAACCCCTGCTTATTTGATGAGCGCCGATGTGATTCAAATTAAAGTGGCACAAGGTGCAAAACCCGGTGAAGGCGGTCAATTACCGGGTGATAAGGTTACCCCTTATATTGCCCAACTGCGCTATGCCGTCTCGGGTTCTACGCTGATTTCCCCTCCCCCTCACCACGATATTTATTCGATTGAGGACTTAGCCCAATTAATCTTTGATTTAAAACAGATTAACCCTAAAGCCTTGATTTCTGTGAAATTGGTTTCGCTCCCTGGTGTGGGAACGATTGCGACAGGTGTTGCCAAAGCCTATGCCGATTTAATCACCATTGCAGGTTATGACGGTGGCACAGGTGCCAGCCCCATTTCCAGCGTGAAATATTGTGGCTCACCATGGGAACTGGGGTTAGCCGAAGCACAACAAGCCTTAGTGGAAAACAATTTGCGTCATAAAGTGCGTTTGCAAGTAGATGGCGGTTTAAAAACAGGCTTGGATATTGTGAAAGCGGCGATTTTAGGCGCGGAGAGCTTTGGTTTTGGTACAGGCCCTATGGTGGCATTGGGTTGCCGTTATTTACGGATTTGTCATCTGAATAACTGCGCTACGGGTGTTGCCACTCAAGACGACACTTTACGCAGCAAACATTTCCACGGTGATGCCGAGCGTGTGATGAACTACTTTACATTCATCGCCCAAGATGTGCGTGAAATCATGGCAGAGCTGGGTGTTGAAAAGCTGACCGATTTAATTGGTCGCACCGATTTATTGGAAATCATTGAGGGCAAAACCGCCAAACAACGTGGTTTGGATTTAAGCAAATTGCTGTATTCGCCTCAAGTACCCGTGGGCAGCGCGCGTTATTGCACCCAAACCAATGAGCCTTTCGACAAAGGTCGTTTAAATGCCGAAATCGTAAACGAGGCGCAAACCGCGTTAGCCCATGGCGGCAATGGCGATATGAGCTTCGATATCAGCAATTTAGACCGCAGCGTGGGCGCAAGTTTATCAGGCATCATTGCCCAACAATATGGCAACCGTGGCAAAGCAGGGCAAAATTTCAACATCAGCCTCACAGGTACGGCAGGACAAAGTTTAGGGGTATGGCTGGCTGGCGGTGTAAATATCGACTTAACAGGCGATGCCAATGACTATGTGGGCAAAGGTATGGCGGGCGGTCGCATCGTGATTAAGCCGCACAATGGCGTTGCCTTTAAAGCCGAAGAAGCCGCGATTGCAGGCAATACCTGTTTATACGGTGCAACAGGGGGCGAACTCTTTGCTTCGGGTCGTGCAGGCGAACGTTTTGGTGTTCGCAATTCAGGTGCTTTAGCCGTAGTAGAAGGCATAGGTGACAATGGCTGCGAATACATGACAGGCGGTGTGATTACCGTGCTGGGTAAAACTGGCATCAATTTTGGTGCAGGCATGACAGGCGGTTTTGCCTATGTGTTGGATGTAGATGGTCATTTCACAGGACGCATCAACCCTGAAATGGTAGAAGGATTGAGCATTACCGCCTTGCCCACCCATCAAGAGCATTTGCGCGGCTTAATCGCTCGCCATGTGGAACTGACCCACAGCCGCATCGGTGAACAAATCTTGGCAAATTGGGATAACTATGTCAGCAAATTTATTTTGGTGAAACCCAAAGCCAATGATGTTAATGCCTTATTGGGGCATAAACGCCGCACAGTGATGGAATTGCGCGAAGTAACCGCTTAAAACGTGATAAGTAAGATGTCCTTCCGCTAAGATAGCGTTTTACTTGCTTTTTGGAAACCGTATCTCATGTTGGAAACCACATTTTACTTATTATTAGCTGCCGCGTTTTTAGCAGGCTTGATGGACGCGGCAGTGGGCGGTGGGGGCTTATTGCAAATCCCTGCCTTGTTTGGCTTATTACCTGCACAAACCCCTGTGGCTTCGGTGTTGGGGATTAATAAATTTTCCTCGTTTGCTGGCACGGTAACGGCAGCTGCTCAATTTGCTCGCCGTATCCGCTTGCCGTGGAAAATGCTGTTACCTGCTGCCCTATTAGCTTTTATTGCTTCGTATGGGGGAGCGAAATTAGCAGCCAGCGTACCTGTGGCGTATATGAAACCTGCTATGTTGGTCATTATGCTGATGATGTTTGTCTATACTTTTTTCAAAAAAGATTTAGGGCAAGCCGTTCGCCAACACGCTTTATCCAAACGAGAATGGTATGCAGGTTTGGCATTTGGTGCATTAATTGGCTTATACGATGGCGTTTTCGGGCCGGGGACAGGCAGTTTATTGGCATTTGTGTTTGTACGCTTTTTTGCCTACGACTTTCTCACCGCCACCGCCTCTGCCAAAGTGATTAACCTCACCACCAATTTAGCGGCTTTGAGCTTTTTTGTTCCCCATGGACACATCGTTTGGGCTTGGGCATTGCCGATGGCAGGCATGAATTTACTAGGCGGTATCTGTGGCGCACGCTTGGCAATGCGCGGTGGCACACGGTTTTTACGTTATGGTTTTATGGCGCTGTTGTGCATCTTAATTGGTAAATTTGGCTGGGATACATTGCATGAGATGAACCTGTGGTAAACACCAGCATCCAACTGGCAAGGACATCATGAAAACCGTTCGATTATTGTTTTTAGCAGGCGCAGCAGGCGACCCCTCATTTTGGCAACCCGTTGCCAACTTATTGCCCGCATCTTATTGCTGCACCTTGCAAGCCTATCCTGAATTTGCTGGGCAACCCAAAGTAGCCAACGTGCATAGTTTCGCCACCTTAAGCGATTGGGTGATTGACCCCATCTGCCAACCCACCTTTATCGTAGCGCAATCTATGGGTGGCATCATTGCCATACAAGCCGCTTTGCGCAAACCCCATTATGTACAAGGCTTGGTCTTGGTTGCCACATCAGGCGGTTTGGATACATCAGCATTGGGCGCAGCCGATTGGCGCGAAGATTATTTGCTCCATTTGGCGCATCTGCCCACATGGTTTGTGGAAGCCCAACACGATTTCAACCCCGATTGGGCGCATATCAAGCAACCTGTTTTGCTGCTTTGGGGCGATGCCGACCCCATTAGCCCCCTTGCCATTGGACACGCCCTACAACAACAGTTGCCCCATGCACACTTACACATCATTCCACAAGGGCAACACGATTTGGCTTACCAACACGCCCCACAAGTGGCACAACACATTCGTGCGTTTATTGAAAACCTATAAACCACCCATTGACAAAGAAAAAAGGAACACAACCATGTCTCGCGAAAATGTATATCAATTTATCGACTTACCCCGTGTAGACCCACCCAAAATTCCACTTGGCACACGCAAAACCGCATTTGTTGAAATCTATCAAGCCTTCACCGACACACAAGCCCAAGCCCAAGCCGACCGTTGCTTGGCGTGTGGCAACCCCTATTGCCAAAACAAATGCCCCTTACACAACAACATTCCCAACTGGCTGCGTTTAGCCAACGAAGGGCGCATCATTGAAGCAGCCGAATTAGCACACACCACCAACAGCCTACCCGAAGTGTGCGGTCGCGTTTGTCCACAAGACCGCTTGTGCGAAGGCGATTGCACGCTCAATGCCGAATTTGGCGCAGTAACCATTGGCAATGTGGAAAAATACATCACCGAAAAAGCCTTTGAAATGGGTTGGCAACCACAAGTACGCGATGTTCCCAAAACAGGCAAAAAAGTTGCCATTATTGGGGCAGGCCCTGCGGGTTTGGGTTGTGCCGATGTGTTGATTCGCCATGGTGTGGACGTAACCGTTTATGAGCGTCAGCCTGAAATTGGCGGTTTGCTCACCTTTGGTATTCCCGCGTTTAAATTAGAAAAAGAAGTGATGAGTCGCCGCCGTGAAATGTTTAGTAACATGGGCATTGAATTTAAACTGGGCGTGGACATTGGCAAAGATGTGCAATTAAGCGATTTGGCGCAACAATACGATGCCGTGTTTTTAGGCGTTGGCACTTATCAGGGCATGAAAGCCGATATTCCCAATGAAAACGCGGAAGGCGTTTATTCTGCCCTGCCTTTTTTAATTGGCAACACGCAAAACCTGCTGCAATTAAACGCTCCCGACTACGTTAGCATGCAAGACAAGCGCGTGGTGGTACTAGGTGGTGGCGATACCGCCATGGACTGCGTGCGTACCTCCATACGCCAAGGTGCTGCCGAAGTAACCTGCGTTTATCGCCGTGATGCTGCCAATATGCCTGGTAGCAAAAAAGAATACACCAATGCCAAAGAAGAAGGTGTAGGCTTCCAATTTAACGCTCAACCCATTGAAATTGAAGCGGAGCCTTTAGCTATTCACACCAATTCTGTTGGCAAAGTTACTGGCATTAAAATTGTGAAAACCCGCATGGGCGAACCCGATAGCAAGGGTCGCCGTCGCGCTGAAATCATTGACGGCAGTGAAGAAGTGATTGCCTGTGATGCGGTGATTGTGGCATTTGGTTTTGCACCTCATGCGATGCCTTGGTTAGCCAGCGTGGGGGTCAATGTGGACAGCAAAGGGCGCATTGCAGCAGAAGGAGCGCTCAAACAGCAAACGGCTAACCCTAAAATCTTTGCAGGAGGCGACATCACACGCGGTTCTGATTTAGTGGTTACCGCCATTGCCGAAGGGCGCGATGCAGCACAAAGCATCATGGAGTATCTTGCCGTTTAATTCATATCACATTGAATCAGCCAACCTAAACCACCTATCCTCTACCCCTGATGGATAAAATGGGTTGGCTCTTATTTTTACTCAACTTTATGCTGATTAAAATGCATTTACCTTCAAAAAATTGACTTAGCATATTATCAGCCGCCCATTCACACCTTATCAATCATTAATATTTTATTATTTAAAAACCAATCAAACACTTACAGAAATGATTGACAATAACATGGGCTTTGTGAAAATATATTGGCGACTGCAAAGGCAGGTAAACCCATCCTTTGCATTTTTTGATAAGTAATAAATCTTTTTTTCCCCTTTATATCTGAGTTTTAAGGAGTAACAAACATGATAACTCAAACTTTCAAACCGCTGGGTTTAGCTTGCTTAGTGGCATTCTCATTAGCCGCTTGCGGTGGTGGCGACAAACCTGCTGCCCCTGCCGATGCCCCTAAAGATAACGCCGCTTCAGCCAGCAGTGCCGATGCTGCCGGCAGCACCATCGACAAAATCAAAAAATCTGGCACCATTGTCTTGGGTTATCGTGATGCGTCTATTCCCTTCTCTTACATTGCCGATGATCCCAATAAACCCATTGGCTATGCCCACGATTTACAATTAAAAGTGGTTGATGCCCTGAAAAAACAACTGAATCTGCCCGATTTAAAAGTACGCTATAACCTCGTTACCTCACAAAACCGCATTCCATTGGTGGTAAACGGTACCGTTGATTTAGAGTGTGGCTCAACCACCAACAACGTAGAACGCCAAAAACAAGTTCAGTTCTCTAACAACTTCTTTGTAGTCGGCACACGCTTATTAACCGATAAAGCAACTGGCATCAAAGACTACACCGACTTAAAAGGTAAAACCGTTGTTACCACTTCTGGCACCACTTCTGAGCGTTTGTTAAAAGAATATAACGACAAAAATAAAGCAGGCATCAATGTGATTTCTGCCAAAGACCATGGCGAATCTTTCTTGATGTTGCAAAATGGTCGCGCTCAAGCCTTTATGATGGACGATGTATTGTTGGCAGGTGCGCGCGCCAAATCAGCCGACCCTGCTAAATGGGACATCGTTGGCACACCCATGTCGTATGAAAACTATGGCTGTATGATGCGTAAAGGCGATGCCGAATTCCAAAAAGTGGTGAACGATGCCTTAAACGAAGTGTATAAATCAGGCGAAATCAATAAGCTCTACACGCAATGGTTTGAAAACCCCATTCCACCGAAAAACGTGAATATGCAGTTCCCTATGTCGGATAAGATGAAAGAAATCATCGCCAATCCTAATGACAAGGCAGCAGACGCGTAAAAGTTAAGGTCAAACCAATAAGACCGTCTGAAGCAGTTTTCAGGCGGTCTTTCTTAGTGTGGCGACACCTGCGCTCATTAAGAAAATGGTTTCAAAGCCAAAAAGAATGGCAATGTTTCAACACACCGCGCGACACAAGCGTGTGGCTCGATGTGTTGCCCTGAATGGGAAGAGTTTACCCCTCTCTAAATTGAGATGTTTCTCCCTCAAGTGAGGGGTTTCAACCAGCAAGGAACAATGATGAATTATGTTTGGAACTGGGGCGTTTTGTGGGACAAAACGGGCATAGGCAATGAGATTTATCTGCATTGGGTGCTAACAGGCTTATTATGGCTGTTTGGCATTGGTGCGATTGCTTGGATGATTGCCATGGTGTTAGGCACGCTCTTAGGCATTATGCGCACATTACCGCATCAAGGCTTAAACCGCGTGGCAGCCGCTTATGTTACCGTGTTTCGCAACGTACCTTTATTGATTCAATTATTTATTTGGTATTATGTTGTACCCAATTTCTTTCCCGAAGGCTTAAAACAATGGTGGTTTTTTGGTTTAGCCCCCAATACTTCTGCCATGTTGTCTGCCAGCGTGGGCTTGGGCTTATTTACTGCGGCGCGAATTTGTGAACAAGTTCGCACAGGGATTCAAGCCCTGCCCAAAGGTCAAAGCCAAGCGGCTTATGCCTTAGGTTTCAACACCAAGCAAGTGTATCAAGAAGTGTTGTTGCCACAAGCCTTCCGCACCATTTTGCCGCCATTGGGTTCAGAATTAACCAACTGCTTTAAAAATGCTTCCATTGCTTCTTTAGTGGGCGTGTCGGAATTGATTTCACAAGTCAAAACCATCGCTGAATATACTCAAAGCAATTTGGAAATTTACACCTATGCCACGTTTATTTATATGGCGGTCAATATCACCTTGCTGATGTTGATGACGCGCTTAGAACGCCGCTTGCGTGTTCCTGGTTTGATGTCGGAGAGTAAATAATGTTCGGATTAAGTATGAGCGAATTATCTGCCGCGCTACCTGGTTTGATGCAAGGCTTAGGTGTTACCTTAAAACTGCTGGCGTTTGGTGTGATAGGCGGTATCGTGATTGGTACGCTATTGGCATTGGCGCGTTTGTCATCGTTTAAATGGCTGTCGTTTGCAGCAAAAACGTATGTGAACTATTTCCGTTCGGTGCCTTTATTATTGGTACTGATTTGGTTCTATTATGCTGTGCCCATGATGTATAGCTTGATAACAGGCGATTATTTAACGATTGATGTGGCGTTTGTTTCGTGTGCGGTGGCATTTATGCTGTTTGAAGCGGCTTACTTCTCGGAAGTGGTACGCGCGGGGATTCAATCCATCTCTAAAGGTCAGTTTAACGCTGCCTATGCACTCGGCATGACTTATAGCCAAACCATGCGTTTGGTGATTTTGCCCCAAGCGTTTCGCAAAATGCTGCCCTTGATTTTGCAACAAAGTATTATTTTGTTCCAAGACACCACTTTGGTGGCAGCGATTGGCTTAGTGGATTTCTTCCGTGCCAACTATGTGCGCGGCGACCTGATGAACCTGCTCACGCCTTATATTTTATTAGCAGGCGTAGTGTATTTTGTGATTAGCGCAGTTGCCATGTTTGGCGTGAAAAAGCTGCAACAAAGGTTAAAAGTATGAGCGATAAACCGATGATTGATATTCAAAACGTTAGCAAATGGTATGGTGAATTTCAGGTGCTAACCGATTGTTCTACTGCCATTCAAAAAGGCGATGTGGTGGTGGTATGTGGTCCTTCAGGTAGTGGCAAATCCACGCTGATTAAATGTGTGAATGGCTTAGAGCCGTTTCAAAAAGGCGATATTGTGGTGGCAGGCACCTCACTTGCCGACCCCAAAACCCATTTGCCTAAATTACGCAGCCATGTGGGCATGGTGTTCCAACATTTTGAATTGTTCCCCCATTTGTCGATTAAAGACAATTTAACAGTGGCGCAAATTAAAGTGTTAGGACGCAGCAAAGAAGAAGCCGAGAAAAAAGGCTTGGCGTATTTAGACCGTGTGGGCTTGAGCGCACATGCACACAAATTCCCTGCCCAATTATCAGGTGGACAACAACAGCGTGTTGCCATTGCCCGCGCGTTGAGCATGGATCCCATCGTGATGCTGTTTGACGAACCCACTTCTGCACTCGACCCTGAAATGGTACAAGAAGTATTAGATGTGATGGTGGGCTTGGCAAAAGAAGGCATGACCATGATGTGTGTTACCCATGAAATGGGATTTGCACGTCAAGTTGCCAGCCGTGTGATTTTTATGGACAAAGGCAAAATTGAAGAAGACACTTCTTCGGAAGAGTTTTTCACCACACCTCGCGGTGAACGCGCCCAACAATTCCTCTCAAAAATTCTGCATCACTAAATCAAAACGGAGGAATCGTCCTCCGTTTTTTTATTTATACCGTTTGCGAATATTTCGCGGTGGTTTCCTTGTGGCGCAAATGGTAGTCAAACACCATCGCAATATTGCGTATCACAAACCGCCCTTTGGGAGTTACTTTCAAACCATTGCTTTTGAGCTTCACCAAGCCTTGTTGTTCCATACGGGCTAAATCGGCTAATTCAGTTGCAAAATACTGGGCAAACGGAATGCCAAACGTATCTTGATACACTTGAAAATCCAACGCAAAACGACACATTAAATCTTGGATAATGGTACGGCGTAAAATATCATCATGATTCAACTGATAACCGCGCATAATCGGCAAACGTCCTGCATCTAAGGCTGCATAATAGGCTTCAATGTCTTTTTCATTCTGCTCATAAGTGCTGCCAATTTTGCCTATGCTCGACACCCCAATCGCCAATAAATCATAATCGGCATAAGTCGAATAGCCTTGAAAATTACGCTGTAAAAAACCTTCGCGCAAAGCGATTGCCAATTCATCATCAGGCTTAGCAAAATGGTCCATGCCAATAAACACATAGCCCGCTTCTGTTAAACGTTGCACCGCATATTGCAAAATATCCAGCTTTTCTTCGCTACTGGGCACCACAGCCGTGTCAATGCGGCGTTGGGGTTTAAAAATATGCGGCAGATGCGCATAATGATATAAAGCCAAACGGTCGGGGCTTAATGATAATACCGTGTCTAAAGTGGGTTTGATGCTGTCTAAGGTTTGATGGGGCAGACCATAAATCAAATCCACGCTCACCGATTTAAACCCTGCTTCGCGCGCTGCTTCTATCACTTCGCGCGTTTCTTCCACGCTTTGCACCCGATTCACCGCTTCTTGTACGGTGGGGTCAAAATCTTGAATCCCCACGCTCATGCGGTTAAAACCCAGTTTTCCTAAATGCAACACGGTTTCACGGCTCACTTTGCGTGGGTCGATTTCAATTGAATATTCCCCATTGGGCAATAAATCAAAATATTGGCGTATCATGTGAAACACGCGCTCAATTTGTTCATCACTTAAAAAAGTGGGCGTTCCACCACCAAAATGCAGTTGCGCCAACGCATGACGACCTTGTAAATGCGGAGCAAGCAATGCCATTTCACGTTCTAAATAGCGAATATAATCATCGGCACGGCTTTTATCTTTGGTAATGATTTTGTTGCAACCACAGTAATAACAAATGGTGTTGCAAAACGGAATGTGGATATACAGCGATAAAGGCTTATTTAACGCCCCCATGCGGCGCAATTCTAAGGCTTGAATGTATTCTGCTTCTCCAAATTGGGTGTGAAAACGGTCGGCGGTGGGATAAGAGGTATAACGCGGACCGCTGGCGGGCAAAGAGGCAATTAATTCACGGTCAAATTCGGGCTGCTCGGGTTGCACCGCAGCAGAAATGGGAATAATTTTCATGATAGTCGTTGTGGGATTAGTCAAATGAGTGGTTGTTTGCTAGAATGACATGGAAAAAATAACCATGTCTTGATACGGGTCAATTTGAACAGACCTATTTATTTAGATAAAACAATAAAAGGCTAACTATTTTATGTCTACACACGCACCTTTACAACCAATGAAAACGTTATGCTCAACGTGTTCACTACGCGAGTTGTGTTTGCCCGTAGGCTTACGCCCCACCGAATTGGAACAATTAGATGCGGTGATTAAACAAAGTCGCCGTTTGAAAAAAGGCGAGTTTTTGTTTCGTTCAGGCGAAACCTTTTCTTCGCTTTATGCCATACGCACAGGCTTTTTTAAAACCACCGTTGCCAGCCAAGATGGGCGTGATCAAGTAACGGGTTTTTTTATGTCGGGCGAATTGATGGGCATGGATGGCATTTGCGCCCATATTCATAGCTGTGATGCGGTTGCATTGGAAGACAGCGAAGTGTGTGAGCTGCCGTTTACGCATATGGAAGAATTGGGCAAACAAATTCCCAGTATTCAAACGCATTTTTTCCGCTTAATGAGCCGTGAAATTGTACGCGATCAAGGTGTGATGTTGCTGCTTGGCAATATGCGAGCCGAAGAACGTATTGCTGCGTTTTTATTGAATTTATCACAACGCTTGCACCATCGCGGTTTTGCTGCCAATGATTTTATTTTACGCATGTCGCGCGAGGAAATCGGCAGCTATTTAGGCTTAAAACTGGAAACTGTTAGCCGCACGCTATCGAAGTTTCATCACGAAGGCTGGATTGCGGTGGAACACAAGCATATCCAATTATTAGAACCGCAAGTATTGAAAAAAATGGTTTCTGGCTGTGCCCACGCGGTTTAAGCTCTCTCTGATGCCTCATCTTTCAAGCGGTTCAACTTCATGATGAGCGGTTGAACAGCTTGGATACTGTTTTCTCCCTATTCTCTTACACAATCAATATCATGGCACTGATTACTGTTCACGAACTCCAAACTTTAATTCAACACACACTGGCTGCCCATTCCACGCCTTTAGCAATCGAATCACTCCCCGTTGCAGCCGCAACAGGGCGCGTTTTAGCCGAAAACATCACTGCCAATATTCATATCCCCCATGCCAATGTATCGGCAATGGACGGCTATGCGTTGCCTGCTGCTGCCCTTGCTGGCAGCCGTTGGCGTTTGATTGGGGAAGCAGCCGCAGGTCATGGCTTTGATGCACCTGTTCCTGCCGATGCCTGTATTCGGATTATGACAGGCGCCGTTGTGCCTGATGATTGTGTAACGGTGGTGATGCAAGAAAATGTGCATGTGGAAGGCGATGAAATTGTTTTAACACAAGATGCCACCGCAGGCAGCCATATTCGCTATCGGGGCGAAGAAGTGGCACAAGGCAGCACCGTATTACACGCAGGACGCATCCTCCGCGCTGCCGATGTGTTGCTATTAGCCGCTTTGGGTGTGGGACAGGTGCCAGTGTATCGCAAGCTCAAAGTGGCGGTGTTGTCCACAGGCGATGAATTGCGTGAACCCGATACTGCCCTCCAACACCCCAGCCAAATTTATGACAGCAATCGGTATATGTTGATGGGGCGTTTACGCCAGCTTGCCGTTGATGTCATCGACTTGGGCAAAGTTGCCGATGATTTAGACCGCATTATGCACGTTTTACAAACCGCCGCTCAGCAAGCCGATGTCATCATCACATCGGGCGGTGTGTCGGTGGGCGACTATGATTATTTGCGCGAAGCCGTGCAACGCTTAGGTGTTATTCACCATTATAAAGTGGCAATGAAACCCGGTAAGCCATTTGTGTTTGGCAGATTGGGGCAGGCTTGGTATTTTGGTTTACCCGGTAATCCCATTTCTGGTTTTGCAGGTTTTGACCAATTTTTAAAAGCAGCTTTATGGCAACTCAATGGTGCAAACGAGCTGCCTAAACCATTGAGTTTCCCCGCCATCTTAAGCCAGCCCGTTAAAAAAGCGGTGGGCAGAATGGATTTTCAACGTGCCATCATTCAACAACAAGCCGATGGCACTTGGTTAGCCGCTCCTTGCGGTTCACAAGATTCCCATCGGGTGTTAGGCATGAGCCAAGCCAATGCCTATTTAATTTTACCCCTAGAAAGCGGTTCATTGCCTGCGGGCAGCCAAGTGATGGTGCAGCCTTTTAGCGAGACCTTTCTATGACCGCCGCCCCGCTAATCGACCCGTTTAACCGCCAGCTCAGTTATCTGCGTTTATCGGTAACCGATTTATGTAATTATCGCTGCACCTATTGTTTACCCGATGGCTATCAAGGCAAAGCCAAGCCCGATGAACTCAGTTTGCAAGAAATCGAACCCTTAGTGCAAACCTTTGCCCGCAATGGCACGCGCAAAATCCGCTTAACAGGGGGTGAGCCCACGTTACGCCGCGATTTAGCCGACATCATCGCCATCTGCAAAGCCCAACCCGAAATCGAAAGCATTGCCCTCACCACCAATGCTTTCAAACTGGGTAAACTGTTTCCCAGCTATCGTGCTGCGGGTTTAGACAAACTCAATATCAGCATCGACAGCTTTGACCCCGAAGTGTTTTACCAAATTACAGGCAAACGCGAATGCCTCAACATTCTGCGCGATTTAGACCACTTACTGGCAGAAGGTTTCCACGCCATCAAAGTCAATGCCTTATTGCTGCGCCGTTACGCCCATCGCACCCTACCCGATGCCCTCCACTTTATCCGCCATCGCCCTGTTACCTTGCGTTTTATCGAATTAATGCAAACGCGCGACAACTTCAACCTATTTAGCCAACAGCATTTATCCGCCACCCAAATCGAACAAGACTTAATCAAACAAGGTTGGCAATTATTGCCCCGTCAAGCACACGCAGGACCTGCACGCGAATACCAACATCCTGATTTTGCAGGCAGCATCGGTTTTATTGCGCCTTATAGCAAAGACTTTTGCCAAAGCTGCAACCGTTTGCGCGTTACCGCACAAGGTAAAATGCACTTATGCTTATTTGGCGGCGTTGCCTACGATTTGCGTCCCTATTTACACGACACCCACGCTTTACAAACCTATCTTCACCACATCATGAACGAAAAACCCGAACACCATTTTCTTCACCAAAAAAAAGTAGGCTTGATTCGCGACCTATCCATGATAGGCGGTTAAACGCTTCTCTTTGCCCAAGCAACCTGTCCAACATAATGGGCTAAACTACAACACATCAAACACATTATTTCACTTGTCATGGATAGTCGGCAAAGAAAGCCCTCAGACAGTATATAATTACCCTAAGCACCCCAGTTCACTCTAATCAAAGGTGCAATACAATACTAATGAAAGGGAAAATATGACTCAGATTTATGATGTTGCCGTCATTGGGGCGGGACCATCAGGCGCGGTGGCATCGGCATTGCTTAATAAACAAGGCTTTAGAGTATGCGTGATTGAAAAACAACATTTTCCGCGCTTTGTGATTGGTGAAAGCCTGTTGCCGCATTGCATTGAAATACTCGAAGAAGCAGGTTTTTTATCTGCTGTTCAAAATGGTTTTGGCTTTCAATTTAAAAATGGCATGGCTTTTTCATGGGAAAACCGCTATGTGAGCTTTAATTTTTCCGACAAAAGCAGCCAAGGTCCTAATTTTGCCTTTCAAGTTCACCGCGACCGTTTCGACAAAATCCTCATCGATGAAGCCATTGCACAAGGCGTAGAAGTGCGATTTGGTGAAGCCGTACACGCTTTTAACAATCAAGGCAGCACCGCCACCTTAGGTATTCGCCGCGAAAATGGCGAAACCTACACCCTAGAAGCCCGTTTTATATTAGATGCCAGCGGCTATTATCGCGCCCTACCGCGCCTACTGGATTGGGACATTCCCTCCGACCTTCCCGTACGCCATGTTCACTTTACCCATATTGACGACCACATCGTACATCCCGCTTTCGACCGCAATAAAAACCTTGTTGTGATTCACCCCGAACACCGCGATGTTTGGATATGGCTCATTCCCTTTAGCAATGGACGGTGTTCCATTGGCATTGTGGGTTTGCCCGAACGATTTGCCGATTTTAAAGGCTTAGCCAGTTCCGCTTCTATTCTCAAAAAATTCAGCAGCGAAACCCCATTTCTTAACCGTATCCTAACCCAAACCCAATGGGATAATGGTTTTCCCTTTCTCTATCTACCGGGTTATTCCGTTAGCGTTAAAGCCTTACATGGCAAACATTTTGCTCTATTGGGCAACGCTGCCGAATTTCTTGACCCTGTGTTTTCATCGGGTGTTACCACGGCAGTACATTCTGCCAAACTGGCTGCTGATTTATTAAGCAGACATCTGCGCGGTGAATCCATCAACTGGCAAACCGACTTTGCCGACCGCTTAATGATAGG
>JBHADP010000074.1:0-6297 GCA_041855125.1 Neisseria sp.
ACTAAGGGATTCGGGTCGGTCATGGCAGCAACCACCCGTTTGACACCTGCGGCAATCAAGCCTTCAGCACAAGGCGGTGTGCGTCCATAATGGCTACACGGCTCCAGCGTAACATAGGCAGTCGCACCCCGCGCCCATTCGCCTGCTTGACGCAAAGCGTGTACTTCCGCATGAGGTTCGCCTGCTTTCAAATGAAAGCCTTGTCCCACGATTTGTTCCCCTTGTGCAATCACACACCCCACACGCGGATTAGGACTGGTGGAAAAACGCCCTTGGCGCGCACATTCCAGCGCGTTATACATCATTTGAATATCGGTTTGGCTAAACATATTGAAGCAAGCATCATTGGGAGTAGCCACATTATAATCCGATTGCCGTTGAAGAGAACAACAGATTGCTATACGCGCCTTTACACTTATCGGGTAAACTACGCACTCTATTGATTGCCACCTCTTATTGCACGCTCCATGAATCTGGAAACCTTGCTTGCCTTGCCGCGAACGGTTAAAAAAATCCTGTTTGTGATACACGATATTGCAGTGATTTTTGCTGCCTTTTGGTTTACCCAAAGCCTCAAAGCCAATTACAACGCCGAATGGTTTCAACTTGCCAACTGGCAAGCCTTTGCCACCACCACCGTTTTAACCGTATTACTGTTTATTCGTTTGGGTTTATATCGAGCTGTAACCCGTTATGTGGGGGGCTTGGTGCTGGTGTTGGTATTGTTGGGCAGCTTTGTTTCCACCATCATCTTCTTTTTAAGCGTGTTTTATTTTGAACAACGCTTGCGCTTGGCATTGCCCATTGTTTATTTCCTATCCTTATTGGTGTTGGTGGCAGGTTCGCGCTTTATCTTACGCATGATTTTAGCGGCGGTTCAAAGCCCCCACAGCCATACCCCTGTAGTAATTTATGGCGCAGGACGTTCAGGACGACAACTCTTAGAAGCCATGAAACAAGGTCATGGCTATCGCATCATTGCTTTTATCGACGACAACCCATTTATTCAAAACACCTCTATCCACAATCTCAATGTTTACGCGCCTGCCCAATTAGTAGGCTTGATTCAAAAATATGGTATCAAAAAAATCTTGCTCGCCATGCCCAGTGCCAACCGCCAACGCCACAGCGAAATTATTCGCTCCTTAGAACATTATCCTTGTGAAGTCTTACAAATTCCGCGTATGCGCGATTTAGTAGATGGCAAAATCACCATCAGTTCGCTCAAAAAAATCTCATTGGAAGACTTATTAGGACGCGACCCTGTTGCCCCCCAAGATGATTTAATGGCACAAGATATTCGCGGTAAAGTGGTGATGGTAACAGGGGCGGGCGGTTCGATAGGGTCGGAACTGTGTCGCCAAATCATACGCCGAGAGCCTGCTAAATTACTGTTGTTTGAATTATCTGAATTTTCTTTATACAGCATTGATAAAGAACTGCATGAATGGCAGCAACTGCATGGCAATGCCACCGAAATTTTGCCCTTGCTCGGCTCGGTGCAGCAACGCAAACGCTTGCTGTCGGTGATGCAAACCTTTGGGGTGCAAACCATTTACCATGCGGCTGCCTATAAACATGTGCCTATGGTGGAATTTAATTCCTTAGAAGGGGTGCGGAATAACGTGTATGGCACATTATTTTGCGCTCAAGCTGCCATTGACGCACAGGTGGAAACCTTTGTGTTGATTTCCACCGATAAAGCCGTGCGCCCCACCAACACCATGGGTGCCAGCAAACGCATGGCAGAATTGGTGTTACAAGCACTCGCAGCAGAACCCCATCACCACACCCGTTTTTGCATGGTGCGTTTTGGTAATGTGTTGGGGTCATCTGGCTCGGTGGTGCCTGTGTTTGAACAACAAATCGCGCAAGGTGGACCCGTTACCCTCACTCATCCCGACATTACCCGTTTTTTTATGACCATACCCGAAGCCGCCCAACTGGTGATTCAAGCAGGCGCAATGGGCAAAGGCGGTGATGTGTTTGTGTTAGACATGGGCGAGCCAGTCAAAATCATGGATTTGGCGCGCCAAATGATACGTTTAAGCGGCTTAGAAGTGAAAGACGATGAGCATCCGCATGGCGATATTGCAATCCAAATCACAGGTTTGCGCCCAGGGGAAAAACTGTATGAAGAATTGCTGATAGGCGAAGCCGTTGCGCCCACGTCCCACCCACGCATCATGACAGCACAAGAAGTGATGTTGCCATGGCAAGAATTGTCGGTGTTATTGGAGCAGATGAATGGGGCGTGCAAGGAAGGCAATCAGCAACAAGTGCGCGAGATTTTGCTGACCGCTCCCACAGGTTTTGTTCCCAAAGATGATATTTGTGATTTGGTGTGGGTGGCAAAACAGACGGCGGCGTTTTCTGATATACCGCAAACAAGTTGATAAAAACCAAGCTAGAGTATTGACTCATAATATGAAATGTTTTTCAATTTCTAGAGCTTATGCCTAATCAATCCACTTGGGAGGACAATCAGATGAATCACATGAAATCAGCCGCTGTATTATTTACATTGTTATGCAGTTTGCCTACTTTTGCTGCCGATATTAAAACCTTGCCCAATGATATTACGCTGGCTCAAGCGCAAAATGTGTTGCAAGCGGCTATAAGCAAGGCTGAAACGATTAAAGTGCCTATGAATATTGCGGTGATGGATGCAGGCGGCAATTTAAAAGCCTTTGCGCGTATGGATGATGCGTTTTTAGGCAGCATTGATATTGCCGAACGCAAAGCGCGTACTGCGCGTTATTTTAATATGTCCACACGCGATTTGGGGAAAGCCGCACAAGTGGGGCAGCCTTTATACGGTATTGAAGCCACCAACGGCGGCTTGGTTATTTTTGCAGGCGGTGAGTTGTTGAAAAATAAACAAGGCATGATTGTGGGCAGCATAGGCGTGAGCGGTGGCTCGGTAGATGAAGATGAAAACGTTGCCAAAGCAGGTGCAGCAGTGTTATTGAAATAATCACCCCATTCGATAAACCCAACCTCACTTAGGTGAGGTTTTTTGCTGATTATATTGATGAAAACCCTCTATCTGATTCGTCATGCACAAAGTGAAGCCAATATAGGCGGCATCAGCCAGCCCGAACGCGACATCTGTTTGAGTGCCACAGGGCAGCAACAAGCCCTTGCTTTGGTATCACATTTACCTGCTCATCGTCCTGTATGGGTGTCAGAGATGCGGCGCACCCAACAAACGGCTGCGCCTTATTGCCAACGCTATGCCATCACGCCCCAAGTATTGCCAGTATTAAACGAATTTTCTTGCTTATCTTTCGACTTAATTCGCGGCATGGATGGTGCAGCTCGCCGTCCTTTAGCGCAAGCCTATTGGCAACGTGCCAACCCCGAAGAATGTACCGGCACAGGCGCAGACCGTTTTATTGACTTTCATCAGCGTATCGAACATTTTCTCCACACTTGGCAACATCTGCCTGATGGCAGCTTATTATTTGGGCATGGCATTTGGATAGGTTTGTTATTGTGGAAACTCTTGGGTTTTGCCGCCCATCGTTCTGCTGATATGCGGGCATTTCGGGCATGGCAAAGCCAGTTGCCCATGCCCAACACCGCTATTTGGCAACTCAATGGCACATCATTACAACCCTTGTATTTGCACTATTTAGGCAACGCACACAGCGAGAAACCGCTACAATAAACGTTTTCTCTTTTTGATTGCCCATCTTATGATTGAAACCGCTCGCATCATTACCAGTTATGGTCGCCGCTATATTGTTCGCACCCCTGCGGGGCAGCTTTACGATGCCACCACGCGCAAAAAGCGTGTGGATTTTGCGTGTGGCGATTGGGTGGATATGGTGGTGCAAAATGCCAAGCAAGCCGTGATTGAAGATTTTCAGCCGCGTAAAAGTTTGCTGTATCGACAAGATGCGTGGAAAACCAAGCTGATTGCTGCCAATGTGGAACGCTTGTTTATCGTTTTGGCGGCGGTGCCTTCGCCCAGCGAAATTTTATTACAACGCGCCTTGTTGGCAGCCGAAGCAGGCGAGATTGAGCCATTTATTGTGTTAAACAAAACCGATTTAGCTGAAACCGCATTATGGCGTGAACGCTTGGCGTTTTATCAAGATTTGGGTTATCCCTTAATAGAAGTCAGCGCGTTAAACAGCGTTGAGCCTTTGCGCCCCTTATTAGCAGGCTATACCAGTATTTTTCTGGGGCAATCGGGCATGGGTAAATCCACGCTAACCAATGCTTTGTTAGGCGAAGCCTTGGCGCGTACCAATGATATTTCTGCTGCCCTTGATTCGGGTAAACACACCACCAGCCACGCGCAACTGTATGATTTAGCTGATAACACGTTTCTGATTGATTCCCCCGGTTTACAAGAATTTGGTGTCTATCATTTGGCGGTGCCTGATTTGTTACATTATTTCCCCGATATGCGTCATTTGATTGGGCAATGTCGTTTTCATAATTGCACACATCGCCAAGAGCCTAATTGTGCCATTAAGGCTGCGGTGGAACAGGGGGTGGTGGCGGCAAGTCGTTTGGCATTTTTACAACGCATTACCGATGAATTAAGCCGTTCCTAGTTTGTAATAAAAAAACAATATTTCCTATTCTCAACGATTTATGTGTAAAATCATTACAAATAATGTGTAAACAATAGGAATAATAAGATGGTCAGAAAAGTAGGTAATAAAATTGTGGTCATTGGTTGCGGCATGGTGGGCATCAGTTATGCGTTTGCGGTGCTGAATCAGGGCAACTGTGATGAATTGGTGTTGATTGATTTAAATGAAAAACGCGCTCAGGCAGAAGTGCGCGATTTGCGCCATGGCATTTTATATGCGCCCACGCCCACGCAAGTGAAACAAGGCACTTATCAAGATTGCGCCGATGCGGATATTGTGTGTATTTGTGCAGGCGTACCACAGCGTAATGGCGAAACCCGTTTGGATTTGGTAGACAATAATTTAGCGGTTTTCCAAAGCATTGTGAGTGATGTGATGCAATCGGGTTTTGATGGGATTTTCTTGATTGCTTCTAATCCTGTGGATGTGTTGTCGTATGCCACTTGGCAGTTTTCAGGTTTACCGAAAGAGCGCGTGATTGGCTCAGGCACGATTTTAGATACTGCGCGTTTGTGTAATTGCTTGGGTAAAGCCTTTAATGTGGCACCGATTAGTATTGATGCCCATATGATAGGCGAACATGGCGACAGCGTGATTGCCGCTTGGAGTACAGCTTATATTGCAGGCGTGCCTTTAAAAGAAGCCTTAGAGCGTACCCCCGATGGTGTGGAGCGTATGAACAAAATTCATGCGGATGTGCGCGATGCGGCCTATTCTATTATTGAAGGTAAGGGTGCTACTTATTATGGCGTAGCAATGGGTTTGGCGCGGATAACGGAAGCCATTTTGCGAAATCAAAATGTGGTGTTAACGGTATCGGCTTTGTTGGAAGGTCAATATGGCGAGCGTGATGTGTATATTGGTGTGCCTGCGGTGATTGGACGCGGCGGCATTGTGCGCGTGATTGAAAAGCCTTTAGATGAAACCGAAGCGCAACAATTTGCACAATCTGCGGCATTGCTGCGAGGTTATCAAGAAAAAGTGCATCAAGTGTTGCGTTAAAGCGAGATTGGGTAAACAGCCTGTTGAATTTGCTTCAACAGGCTTTTTTTAACGATGCTGTTTGGCATACCAAATGCCAAATACAAATAATGCCACTCCAGCCCACACCCACACATAACCAATAAAACGATTCAGGTTAAAGGCTTCACCAAATAGCCATAAACCCAAGAGCATTTGTAGGGTGGGGGAACCATATTGAATCATGCCTAAGGTTGCCATCGGAATGCGTTTTGCGCCTGCGGCAAACAATAAGAGTGGCACGGTGGTTGCCACGCCAGAGCCGAGTAAGATGGTGGTTTGTAAGGTATTGAGTTCAGCAAAAATCAGTTGCCCTTGATTGTGGCAATAGCATAAATAGGCAGCAGCCAAGGGCAACAGCAATAAGGTTTCCCACACCAAACCCGCCAAAGCACCCACAGGAGCCAGTTTTCTGACCAAACCATAAAAGCCAAAACTGAGTGCCAACGAAATGGCAACCCAAGGGATTTGTCCTGCGGGAATGGCGAGCCATAAAATGCCTATGCCTGCCAAACCAATCGCAGCGATTTGCCAACGGTTTAGGCGTTCTTGAAACACCAATCTGCCCAACAATACATTAAACAAAGGCGAAATAAAATAACCTAAGCTGGCATCTAATACATGTTGATTGGTAATCGCCCATAAATAAATCAGCCAATTTAAA
>JBHADP010000075.1:0-14870 GCA_041855125.1 Neisseria sp.
AAAGTGAGCCAATATGTTGACCGTCAAAGCATTGAAAGCAGTATGCCCATCCATGATTTGAAAACAGGCGAACCGTATGTGTTGGGCGTGTTTATGGTGGGGGCATATCAAGAGATTTTGGGCGATATGCACAATTTATTTGGCGACACCGATTCAGTCAATGTTTATGTGCGCGATGATGGCACGATTGAACTGAAAGGTATGGAAGAACATGATACCATTGAAGATATGTTGCATTATGTTCACTTGCAAACCGATGAAGTGATTAATCGTTTTGAAGAAAAAACCCGTTGGGCAAAACTCAAAACCACCGAACGCAAACTCTATACGGCAGAATTTCTGCACGCACTCAAGCAAAGCAGTTATTTAAGTTTGGAAGCGGAAGACGAAGAAGAGTAATCACAATAAGGGGCAACACGCCCCTTATTTTATTTAGCAACAAATTGTAATTTAATTTTCCCCTCTTCAATAACGGCGCTCGCCAAACGATGCTGTTGAAACCATGGTCTAAATTGAGCAAATACCGCAAGGTTTAAACGAATTTGTTGTTGCTCCGTATCCCAATTTATTTTTTTGGTGCGAATGTTTTTACCCAACATTTTTGCCGCCCCTTTTGCCATAAAACCTGCCAGTTTTCCTAATTGATAACGAAACAAAAGCGCATCATCTGATACCCCTATCAACTGCACATCCATATTCACCAACAAATAATGTACCAATACTTGATTGGCTGCTTGCTGTTGAATCTGCACATCGACTTTTGCCTGACGTTTAATCAGCGCTTCAATATCACTTAAATTCATTTCTTGATACATGGTTTTCCCTCAAAGATATAGTGGATTAAGCATAATAAGCACAACCCAATACACAAGCCCGTTTTGCACCTGTGGCATGGTAAGGATTGCTTGGAATACGGTTTACCCAACACGCTGCCAACCAGCCAAATGCCGCCGCTTCCACCCATTGTGGGTGCAAATTTAATATGCTGGTGCTGCTGAATACGGCGGTGGGTAATTGTTGCTGCAAACTGGCGATTAAGGTGTGATTACACACACCGCCACCGCAAACATAAATATGTTGGGCATCACTGGCAGTACGTTTGATTTCTTGCACAATGCTGCGCGCAGTTAATTCAATTAAGGTTCGCAACACATCATGCGGGTCTTCTGTGCCTGTGAGCAAAGATTGCAAATAGTTTAAAGAAAACAATTCACGCCCTGTGCTTTTAGGATAAGGCAAGGCAAAATAGGAATGTGCCAATAAGGTATGCAATAAATCGGGCAAAATGCGCCCTTGTGCCGCTTTTTCACCGTTGGCATCGTAAGGTAATTGCCAGATATGTTGCGTCCATGCGTCCATCAACATATTGCCCGGCCCTGTATCAAAACCAAACGCAGGGGCATCGGGGGGCAACACGCTGATATTGGCAATGCCACCAATATTTAACACCACTCGTGTTTCATCTAATGAATGAAACAAGGCATGATGAAACGCAGGCACCAAAGGCGCACCCTGTCCCCCTGCGGCTAAATCACGGCTACGAAAATCGCCAATGGTAAAAATACCTGTTTGTTCCGCCAATAAAGCCAAATCGACTAATTGAATGCTGTATCCCTGCTCTGGCGCATGGCGTATGGTTTGCCCATGGCAGCCGATGGCGGTAATGTCGGCAGGGCTTAAGTTTTGCTGTTGAAGTAATTGTTGTACCACTTGGGCATAGAGATGGCTCAACTGTTGCGCCAAGATTTGACTGCGATGCAATTCATTTTCACCACAATCTTGTAATGCCAATAAATCGCGTTTTAAGGTATCCGAATAAGGCACGAAAGCGTGCGCGATTGCCGATTGCCATTGCCCTTGTTGCATCTGAATTAAAACGGCATCTGCACCATCCATGCTGGTACCCGACATAATGCCAATATAGCGTTGAGAAGTGTTCATAAAAAAGCACGCCAAAAAAGAGAATATTGTAGCGAGATTTCACAGCACATGGGCAAAACAAAGCGCACCTTAATAGGTGCGCTGTCAGCATCAATGACTTTTATTTAAAGTTTGCGCCCGATTGGTTTGCCATATACACCACAGCCGCTTCCACTTCAGCATCGGTTAAACTGGCATTACCACCTTTAGCAGGCATCACAAAACCGCCTTTGCCTGTAAAGCCTTCAATCGCATGTTTCACTAAAGTTTCTTTACCTTGAGCAATACGGTCTTTCCAATCGTCTTTATTGGTCAATTTAGGCGAACCAGGGATAGCAGAATTTGCTGCATGACACGCCATGCACAAGCCTTCAAACACTTTTTGACCATCTGCTGCCGCAGTAGTTGTCGCTGCTGCTGGTGCGCTTTCTGATGCTGCCGCAGGCGCAGAAGCCGCTGCATCACTTGCTGCTGCCGCAGTTGCCGCACCTTCAGCACCCACTGCTGGGGCTTCAAAATTCGCACCTGATTGATTGGTCATATAAGCAATCGCACGTTTTAATTCATCATCCGTTAAATCCGCTTGACCACCACGAGCAGGCATCGCATTGAAACCACTTGATGCTTTACTAAACAAAGTTTCAAAACCTTGTGCAATACGAGGTGCCCAATCAGCATTATTGGTGATACGAGGCGCATTCGGCACTAAGCTATCCGCCGCATGACATTGTAAACATACTTTCTTAAAAATTTGTTCGCCTGTGCGTTGTCCAACGGGCGTGCCATCACCCATAGTAACGTTACCTTGCGGCATAATGCGGGTTTCGGTGGCAGAAGGCGTGGTTTCATCAACATTGCTGTGATAGCCACTGCCTGCCAGTTTGACTAAGAAAAACAAGACAGCCAGCAGAATAACAACACCGCCGATTAAGGTGGTCATTGCTGAGCCGCGGGCGTTTTGGTTGGTAAGATGGTTCATGGATTATGCCTCGCCGTTTTTAGTAGTTGTGACGAAAATTGGGTTTATGTGATTTGTTAAAACGAATTAACAATAATTTGCTGGATTATACTGAATTCGGCGGGTCTTTCCAATCTTTAAAGTTTGGTTTAACTCAAAAAAAGTGAATCTACAACTGAAGATGAAACAGAATGTAGCGAAAAAGTTTCTTTTTTAAACGCAATAACATTTTGCCAAAGCGGCAGAATATGGGATAATAAATGCTTCCGTACCCGTAGCTCAGTTGGAAGAGTGTCAGTTTCCGAAGCTGAAGGTCGCTGGTTCGATCCCAGTCGGGTGCGCCAAATCCATTGAAGCCGATTATGTTAATAGCATAGTCGGCTTTTTGCATCAAAATAAGGCTTGCTTGATAAACAGGTTTGCGTTATCTTCTACTTTCTTTACTTTTTTAAACGCTCTGGCGACTAAGTCAATTTTGAAATGCTTTGTTGTCGTTGGTCTTTCTCGTGTCGCGTACCCTAAATCGCTGTTCGGGAAACAAGCATTATCGTGCTGTAACGAAACTTGTGTTTACTATTGATTTACACGCAGAAATTAAAGAGGCAATCATGCAATTATCAGGCGCACAAATCCTTGTGCAAAGTCTTAAAGCTGAAGGCGTAGAATACGTTTTTGGCTATCCCGGTGGCGCGGTATTGGAAATTTATGACGCGCTGTTCCAACTCAATAAATTCAAGCATATTTTGGTTCGACACGAGCAAGCTGCGGTTCATGCTGCCGATGCGTATGCCCGTACCAGCGGCAAAGTGGGCGTGGCATTGGTTACATCAGGGCCGGGGGCAACCAATGCGATTACAGGCATTGCCACCGCCTACACCGATTCAATTCCGATGGTGGTGATTTCAGGGCAAGTCGGCACGCCTGCCATTGGTTCAGATGCCTTCCAAGAAATCGATATGGTGGGGGTATCGCGTCCTTGTGTGAAACACAATTTCTTGGTAACCAATATCAATGAATTAGCGGAAACGGTGAAAAAAGCCTTCCAAATCGCCAGCACAGGTCGCCCTGGCCCTGTGGTGGTGGACATCGCCAAAGATGTTACGCAAGCGATGGCAAAATTCAGCTATCCACAAGAAGATATTTTTATCCGTTCCTATCAACCAGTTACACAAGGTCATACTGGGCAAATTAAAAAAGCCATTCAAATGTTGGCAGCCGCCAAACGCCCTTTGGTGTATTTTGGTGGGGGCGTGGTATTGGGCAATGCTTCGGCTGAATTAACCGAATTTGTTAAGCTCACAGGCGTACCTTGTACGGGCACTTTAATGGGCTTGGGTGCGTATCCTTCTTCGCATAAACAATATTTAGGCATGTTGGGTATGCACGGCACGTATGAAGCCAATTTGGCGATGCAAAATGCCGATGTGGTGTTGGCTGTGGGCGCACGTTTTGATGACCGTGTGATTTCGGTGCCTGCTAAGTTTGCAGAAAAACCGAAGAAAATCATTCATATTGATATTGACCCTTCCAGCATTTCTAAGCGCGTGAAAGCCGATGTGCCCATTGTGGGCGATGTGAAAAATGTGTTGCAAGAAATGATAGGCATTTGGCGCAAACACAATCATGCCTTAAATGAAGCGCATTTGGATAAATGGTGGCACACATTAGAAGCATGGCGCAGCCGTGATTGTTTGCGTATTCCTGATGCGGAAGGCGAATTGATTTTGCCGCAAATGGTGGTGCAAACTTTAGCCAAAGTTACCAACAATGATGCGATTATTACCTCTGATGTGGGTCAGCATCAGATGTTTGCCGCGCAATATTATCCGTTTGAACGCCCTCGCCAATGGCTCAATTCAGGTGGTTTAGGCACGATGGGGGTGGGTTTACCTTATGCCATGGGTGCTTATTTAGCCGACCCCACTAAAGATGTGTGCTGTATCACAGGCGAAGGCTCTATTCAGATGAATATTCAGGAAATGAGCACTTGTTTGCAATATCGTTTGCCTGTGAAAGTGATTTGCTTAAATAATGGTTATTTGGGCATGGTGCGCCAATGGCAGGAGCTGTATTACAGCAATCGTGAATCGGAAACTTATTTTGATTCCTTGCCTGATTTTGTGAAACTGGCAGAAGCCTATGGTCATGTGGGCATGCGAATTGAAAAAGCGTCTGATGTGGAAGGGGCGTTGCGTGAAGCCTTGGCATTGAAAGACCGTTTTGTGTTCTTAGACTTTATTACAGATAAGAAACAAAATGTGTTCCCTATGGTGGGCAATGGTAAGGGTTTAGATGAAATGGTGTTGCCACCGCATATGCGTGAGAGCAAAGCCGATAGTGATGTTAATGATGTCAATGACCGCGATTACGACACAAGGAGCGTACCATAATGCGACATATCTTATCTATCCTGATGGAAAATGAATCGGGCGCGATGAGCCGCGTGGTAGGCTTGTTTTCAGCGCGTGATTACAATATTGATTCTTTATCAGTTGCCACCACCGAAGACCGCACTTTATCACGCATGACGATTGTTACGCATGGCGATGAGCAAATGATTGAACAAATCACCAAGCAATTAAATAAGTTGATTGAAGTGGTGAAAGTGGTGGACTTAAATGAAAGCCGCTTTGTGGAACGCGAATTAATGTTGGTGAAAATTCGTGCTGTAGGTAAAGACCGTGATGAGATGTTGCGTTTAACGGAAATTTATCGCGGTCGAGTGGTCGATGTTACCGATAAAAGTTATACCATTGAAGTAACAGGTACAACGGAAAAATTGGACGCATTTTTAGAAACCATTAGCAAGGGCTTAATTTTGGAAACCGTGCGTACAGGTGCTGCCGGCATTGGACGCGGTGAACGAATTTTAAGAATTTAATCGCATAAGGAAACCATCATGTCAGTCGTTAAAATTGTTGCTACCATTGTTGTTAAACCTGAATATCGCCAAGAGCTAGTCGGAGTCTTTCAGCAACTGGTCTTGGCTAGCCGTCAAGAAGCGGGCAATCTGCGCTATGATTTGCACCAAGACATCAAAAATCCCAATCGCATGGTGTTTTTTGAAATTTGGCAATCGCAAGCCGCAGTTGATGAGCATGGTGCAACGGCACATTTCCAAAGTTTTTTACACGCCATTGATGGTAAAACGGAAACGGTGGATATTGTGCTGTTGAATAATCTTTCCGACAATGCCAATCAATAAGTTTTTTAGTTATCTCAAAAAGGAAGCAATATGCAAGTTTATTACGATAAAGACGCTGATTTGTCTTTGATTAAAGGTAAAACCGTTGCCATTATTGGTTATGGTTCACAAGGTCATGCGCACGCTGCCAACCTGAAAGATTCAGGTGTGAATGTGGTGATTGGTTTGCGCCAAGGTTCTTCTTGGAACAAAGCGGTGGCAGCAGGTCATGATGTGCGCACCGTTGCCGAAGCTACTCAAGCGGCTGATGTGGTTATGATTTTGTTGCCCGATGAAACCGCACCTGCTGTTTACAATGCTGAAATCCACGCTAACTTGAAAGCAGGCGCAGTATTGGCATTTGCTCACGGCTTTAATGTTCACTATAACCAAATCGTGCCATCCAAAGATGTGGACGTGATTATGGTGGCACCTAAAGGCCCCGGTCATACCGTACGCAGCGAGTATTTAAAAGGTGGTGGTGTGCCTACTCTGATTGCAGTTTACCAAGACCAATCAGGTAAAGCGCGTGATATCGCCTTGTCTTATGCAGCCGCTAATGGTGGCACTAAAGGCGGCGTGATTGAAACCAACTTCCGCGAAGAAACCGAAACCGACTTGTTTGGTGAACAAGCGGTGTTGTGTGGTGGCGCAGTTGAATTGGTAAAATGCGGCTTTGAAACCTTAGTAGAAGCGGGTTATGCCCCTGAAATGGCGTATTTTGAATGTTTGCATGAATTGAAATTGATTGTAGATTTGATGTATGAAGGCGGTATTGCCAACATGAACTACTCTATTTCTAACAATGCAGAATATGGTGAATATGTAACAGGCCCTGAAGTGATTACGCCTGCCACTAAAGAAGCCATGAAAAAAGCCTTGTATCGCATTCAATCAGGCGAATACGCCAAAATGTTCATTCAAGAAGGCGCAACCAACTATGCCAGCATGACTGCTCGCCGTCGTTTGAATGCCGACCACCAAATCGAAAAAGTGGGCGCACAACTGCGTAGCATGATGCCTTGGATTGCGAAAAACAAATTAGTTGACCAAGATAAAAACTAATCATCGCTTAAACAAGCAGCCATCTGAACAAAATTCAGATGGCTTTTTTAATGGGCAAAACAAGGGTGCTATCCAACCAAGGTTTTTTTCAGTTACACTCAATTACATACAGACAGCACCCTAGATTTGTAATAGTATCAAATTTTAATCAATACCGTCTGATAGCTTGATTATGGATGTTTACCAAACCGCTGCCCAATTAGGCATTGCCCATGGTTATTTCGACATTGATGGGCAATACCATGCCGCTGCCGAAGCGGTGTTAGCGCATCTGTCCACCACCTTGCAAACCCTGCCCAACACCCCCCCCGAATACGATGATGTCATCGCCATTCGAGCAGATGCTGGCGCACAAATTACCCTGCCCGCTTCGTTTACCCAACCTAGCCGTTTGACCTTATTAAATGAACAAGATGAAGTACAAACAGGCTTCAACCAACATCACAACCACCTCACCCTTCCTCCACTGCCCTATGGCTATTATCGTCTCACCCTAGAGCAAGCAACACAAAGCTATCACATACTCATCGTTTGTGCGCCCCCACACGCTTATCAGCCCCCCAAACTAGCAGCAGGCGAGCGCAGCAATGGCATCACCCTCCAGCTATATAGCCTGCGCTCCCATCACAACTGGGGCATAGGCGACTTTGCCGACTTAGCCCAACTTCAACAATGGGCAAGCCAACATCACATCGACTTTATTGGCATCAACCCCCTGCATGCCTTATTTACCAGTCGTCCTGCTTATGCCAGCCCTTATAGCCCCTCTTCACGCCATTGGCTCAACCCCATTTATCTGAGCGTGCCACAAGCTGCCCAACAGCTCCACCTTGAATCCATCTTACAAACATGGCTTGCCGACCCCGCCCATCAGCAAACCATACAAACCCTACGCGATGCCCCCACCATAGACTACACTACCGTTTGGGCAACCAAACGTGCCGCACTAGAGACCCTGTTCCAAGCCTTTGATGCCACCGAACACCCTGCATTTAGCCAATTTATCCAACAACATGGCACCGCCCTAACGGGTTTCGCCCTATTTGAAGCCTTAGATAACCATTTTGCAAACAGCGAAACCCTAGGCTGGCTGGGTTGGGATTGTGCCTACCAACATCCCGACAATCCTGCCGTACACACCTTTGCCCAACAGCACAGCCAAGAAATCCGCTTCTACATGTGGCTGCAATGGCTTTGCGCCTGCCAAATGCAAGCCATACAAGCCCATCCTACCCAACTGGGCATTTATGGCGATTTAGCGGTGGGTGCTGCACAAGGCAGTGCCGACACATGGCTCAACCAAACCGCCTATTGCCTTGACATCGCCATTGGCGCACCACCCGACCCACTTGGACCCATCGGGCAAAACTGGCAACTGCCCCCCCTCCACCCTATCGAATTAAAGCGCACAGGCTATCGTACCTTTATCCAAATGCTGCGCGACAATATGCAATACTACGGCATCTTGCGTATCGACCATGTGATGGTACTCAATCGCCTATGGTGGATTGCTTTTGGCGACACCGCCCAACATGGTGCCTATGTCCATTACCAACAAGACGTTTTATTTGCCATTGTTGCCCTAGAAAGCCAACGCGCCCAATGCGTGATTATTGGCGAAGACCTCGGCACCGTGCCAAACGAAACACGCGAGCTGCTCAATCACTACCGCATTTTCTCCTATAAAGTGCTGTATTTTGGTTTACAAACCGAACAATTCCCCACTCAATCCATCGCCGTAACCGCCACCCACGACCTAGCCCCCTTCAAAGGTTGGTGGACAGGGCGCGATTTAGACATCATGTTTCAACTGGGCACCCTCCCCCATGCTGCCGCCTACCAAGCAGCCCAAGCCCAACGCCAGCACGACAAAATGGCGTTACACACCTTGCTCAAACAAAAACACCATTTACCCTATTATCACGAATTACCAAGCGAAGCGACCGATGAATTATGCAGCGCGGTACACCGTTTGGGCGCATACAGTCCCAGCAAACTCTATGCCTTACAAATCGAAAACCTATTGGGCATGACCGATAATTTCAACGTCCCCGGTGTGGCGAGAGGCTATCCAAATTGGGCGTGTAAACTGCCTATTAACCTTGAAGAACTGCCTCACCACCCCTTTACCCTGCAACAATTAACCTTAATAGACGAGATACGCATGAAAAAAAATCACACTCCCACCCCACTTCCCCCTTATCCCACGCCCGACCAACGCGAGCGCGACACCATCGACAGCCTGTTTCTTGCCACACATGGCGACCCCTTCTCCTATCTGGGTCGGCACCACATTGATGGTGTAGGCGATGTGGTGCGCTGCTTACTGCCACACATTTTTAGCGTCGATGTCATAGAACGCCGCACAGGCAAACTCATTGCCCCCATGCAACAAATCGACTCACGCGGTTTCTGGGTAGCTGTCTTACCCGACAACGCGCCAGATTACGCCCTCAACATACGTTCTCGCGTTCGTGCCGAAGCCGAACGCATCGAAGACCCCTATCGCTATCCATCGTATTTAAAAGACATGGACAAATGGCTCTTAGGCGAAGGCACCCATTTACGCCCCTATGAAATACTGGGCGCACACCTAATTGAACACGATGGCGCAAAAGGCGTGAACTTTGCCGTATGGGCGCCCAATGCCCAACGCGTTTCCGTGATAGGCGAATTTAACAACTGGGACGGTCGTTGCCATGCCATGCGCCATCACAGCGACACAGGCATTTGGGAAATCTTCATTCCCACCCGCTTATTCAACGCCTTGTATAAATTTGAAATTCGTGATGCTCACGGCAATGTGCGCCAAAAAGCTGACCCCTATGCCTTTGCTGCCGAACTGCGCCCCACTACCGCTTCAGTGGTACGCGGTTTACCGAGCAAAATGCCCGAGCCTGCCTTCCGCCAAAAAGCCAATGCCATCGACAGCCCTATCAGCATTTACGAAGTCCATCTTGGCTCATGGCGCCGCAATTTAGAAAACAACTACTGGCTCACCTACGAAGACCTCGCCACCGAATTAGTCGATTATGTAAAAGACATGGGATTTACCCATATCGAACTGTTGCCTATTTCCGAATATCCCTTTGACGGCTCATGGGGCTACCAAGCCACTGGTTTATATGCCCCAACCAGCCGTTTCGGCTCGCCACAACAACTGCAATACCTGATTCAAAAAGCCCATGATGCAGGCATTTGCGTGATTTTAGACTGGGTTGTGGGACACTTCCCCACCGATGAACACGGCTTAGCCAAATTTGACGGCACCTCGCTCTACGAACATGCCGACCCACGCGAAGGCTACCACCAAGATTGGAACACCCTTATCTACAACTTTGGGCGCATCGAAGTGAAAAACTTTCTCCAAGGCAATGCCTTATATTGGATAGAACGTTTTGGCTTTGATGGCTTACGAGTGGATGCCGTAGCGTCCATGATTTACCGCGACTACTCACGCAAAGATGGCGAATGGATACCCAACCAATATGGCGGACGCGAAAACCTTGAAGCCATCAACTTCCTGCGCGACACCAACACCATGTTGCAAAACACCGTGCCTTCTGCCAGCGAAATTGCCGAAGAGTCCACCTCATTTGCCGATGTTACCCGCGCCCAAGGCTTAAACTTCCAATATAAATGGAATATGGGCTGGATGAACGACACCTTACGCTATATGAAAGAAGACCCCGTCAATCGCAAATACCATCACAACCTGATGACATTTGGCATGATGTATCAATATAGCGAAAACTTTGTTTTACCCTTATCACATGATGAAGTGGTACATGGCAAAGGTTCTTTGCTCACCAAAATGCCCGGAGACGCATGGCAAAAATTCGCCAATTTACGCGCTTACTATGGCTTTATGTATGGCTATCCTGGTAAAAAACTTTTGTTTATGGGCAACGAATTTGCCCAAGGTCGGGAATGGAATTATCACGAAGCCCTTGATTGGTTCTTGTTAGAGCCTGAACACGGTGGCGGTTGGCATAAAGGGGTACAAGACTGGGTACGCGACTTAAACCACACTTATCGACAACATTCTCCCTTATATGAGCTTGACCAATGGCCTGAAGGCTTTGAGTGGCTGGTAGCCGATGATGGCAATCATTCAGTTTTTGCCTTTGAACGCCGCGACCGTGCAGGCAATCGCTTAATCGTGGTCAGCAACTTTACCCCTGTGGTACGTGAACATTATCGCATTGGGGTCAATCAAGCAGGCGTGTATCAAGAAATCCTCAATTCGGATAACGCGCAATATCAAGGCAGTAATGTGGCGGTGTTCCCACAAAAAGCGATGAAAACCGAAGCGGTTGAATCACATGGTCGGGCGCAATCCTTAGATTTAACCTTACCGCCTTTGGCAACAGTTTATCTTTATTTGCCTGTGAGTGATGTCTTAAGCAGTCCAGCAGAAGCTCCAGCCGCAACGCCTGCACCTGCTGCCACTCCAACCGTTACCAAACGCAGCAAATCCAGCACCCCCACCCGTGCCAAAAAAGCCACTGCTAAAAAGAATCGAAAATAAGGCACATTAAATTCAACCCCATCACGTTTATCACGGATGGGGTTGAATGGATATGAATACACGCATTGCGAGCCGCAGCAACACTGCAACAGAAGCAAAGTGGATGCATGCTATCAAGATAAATCAATATTTTTCAGTTTGGCAACCGTATTAATATCCTTATCACCGCGCCCTGATAAATTCACTAAAATCACTTGGTCTTTTGCCATATTCGGCGCGTGTTCCACCGCCCAAGCCAAAGCATGGCTGGACTCTAAAGCAGGAATAATGCCCTCATATTGGCACAATAAATCAAACGCTGCCAATGCGGCATCATCATTTGCAGCATGGTATTCTACTCGTCCAATATCGGCTAAATGGCTGTGTTCAGGACCAATACCAGGGTAATCCAAACCTGCTGATACCGAATGCGTTCCCAACACTTGCCCATGTTCATCTTGCATCAAATAGCTGCGGAAACCATGTAACACGCCTATGGGTGCTTGACTGGTAATGGGAGCCGCATGATGAGGCGTATGCACACCCAGCCCACCTGCTTCCACCCCAATTAAACGCACCTGCTGTTCATTAATATAAGGGTGAAACAAACCAATCGCATTTGAGCCGCCACCCACACACGCCACCACCACATCAGGCTGACGACCAATCGCCTCTTGCATTTGCACTTTAGCTTCATTGCCAATCACACATTGGAAATCGCGCACCATTTCAGGATAAGGTGCAGGGCCTGCTGCCGTGCCAATGATGTAGAACGTGTCGTCCACACGCGCCACCCATTCGCGCATCGCTTCATTCATGGCATCTTTGAGCGTACGACTGCCACTTTCCACCCCAATCACTTTCGCACCCAATAATTTCATGCGAAACACATTAGGCGCTTGACGCTGAATATCGTCTGCACCCATATAAACATGACACTCCATGCCAAACCGTGCCGCCACCGTAGCACTTGCTACACCGTGTTGCCCTGCACCTGTTTCCGCAATCACCCGTTTTTTACCCATGCGCTTTGCCAACAAGGCTTGCCCAATGGTGTTATTCACCTTATGCGCACCCGTGTGGTTTAAATCCTCCCGCTTGAGCCAGATTTGTGCGCCACCCAATTTCTCACTCAAACGTGCCGCATGATACACAGGGCTAGGACGTCCCACATAATGTTTTAAATCATGATGAAACGCTGCCCAAAAGGCAGGGTCATGTTTCGCAGCTTGATAAGCAACTGCCAACTCTTGCAAAGCAGGAATCAAAGTTTCTGATACAAATAAACCACCGTGTTGACCAAAAAAACCTTCTTGGTCAGGTGCTTGGTAATGGGACATAATAATATTTATCCTTACTTTTTAATTAAGCGGAAAGGTACTTTGAAAGAAAATAAATTCATTTTCTCTAATATAGTCAACAGCTTCTTGACCATCAATTTCATGCATACGGTATAAAGCATTTTTAAAACACGAATATTCATAATCCCGAAAATCGCGTACCGCTTCCAACCAAGCCTCTTCAGGCCATTGGTCTCTATGTTGCAAAGCATATAACATATGACGATAAAGCGGATTTTGATTTAATTCTTCTTGGTAATACTCTTTAAATATCATACCATTAGCATAAACACTCTTTTTATTCCAAGACATAGTTCACCTCTCAATGTAACATTCATAATCAAAAATAGACTGAATACTCTTATTATTGTTGTTGGTGATATTGTTGGCAAGCCTGTAAAAAAGCCGCCATTTTTTCTGGTGATTTGATGCCTGCCCCGCTTTCCACACCACTGGACACATCTACAATGGTTGCGCCTGTGATGCGTAATGCTTCAGCAATATTAGCGGGATTTAATCCGCCCGACAATATCCATTGTCCTGTTAAATTATCAGGCAACATCTGCCAATCAAAACGATGTCCTGTGCCGCCATATTCCCCCTCCACATAAGCATCAAACAATAACGCACGGGCATCAGGAAACTGCTGATGGGCTTGTATCACATCCGCAGCATGTTGTACACGCACTGCTTTTAAATAGGGTCGGGCAAATTGGCGACAAAACGCTGCCGTTTCATCACCATGAAACTGTAAAATATCAATGGGGACGGCTTGCAAAACACGCTGTATGCCTTCAGCCGTTTCATTCACAAACAACGCCACCACGCTCACAAAAGGCGGCAAGGCTTGCACAATACGTTGTGCTTGTTCAATCGATACATAGCGTTTACTGCCTGCGTAAAACACCAAGCCAATGGCATCTACGCCTAATTGTGCCGCAATCACCGCATCTTTAGGGCGGGTAAACCCGCAAATTTTGGTTCTAATCGTCATTTTGTTTATTTTATCAGCGTTACCATAACCAATCGGGTAAAGGTGGGGTGGGCAGTTGCCATTGAGCAGGATAATCCACCCCTGTTAAATATAAGCCATCGGGCATAAAAGTGGGTGGCGCGGTTAAACGGCTTTTCATCACCAGCAATTCGGCAAACCCTGCCACACTCAAACGTCCATTCCCCACATAAACCAATGCCCCCATAATATTGCGTACCATATGATGTAAAAACGCATTGCCATGTAAATCTAAGGTCATCAGTTGTGGTGTGCCATTCAATGCCACACTATACAAGGTTTTTACAGGCGATTTGGCTTGGCATTGTGAAGCGCGAAAACTGGAAAAATCATGTTCTCCCACCAATAAAGCAGCAGCTTGTTGCATTTTATCTAAATCCAAAGCGGTATAAGTCCAACCCACTTTTCCCACCAATAAAGGCGAACGCACAGGCGAGCTTTGCAACACATAGCGGTAACGCCGTCCACACGCATCAAAACGCGCATGAAAATGGGGTGCCACTGGTTGCGCTTGCCATACTGCCACACCTGTTGGCAACAGACTATTCACACCACGTATCCACGATTGTTCATGGCGCGTAGCCGTGGTATCAAAATGCACCACTTGGGCGGTGGCGTGAACACCTGTATCGGTGCGTCCTGCTGCAATGGTGGTGATGGTTTCGCCTGCAATTTGGCTCAATGCGTGTTCTAACGCGCTTTGCACGGTGGGAACATCATCGGTTTGTTTTTGCCAACCAAAAAAACGGCTGCCATCATAAGCAAGATGCAATGCCCAACGGCAAACGGGTTTATCCGATAAAAAAACGGTCATAATATGGCTTCAATAAGAGAGCAACGTGGCATTATATAGTGAAAAATCAAAGCAAGGCGGATTCATC
>JBHADP010000076.1:0-19977 GCA_041855125.1 Neisseria sp.
GCCACTTCAGCATTGGTGGTAATTAATTTCTTGCGATAACCTAATGCTTCAAATGCGCGAAATGATAAGCCATTGTGTATGGGTGTTTTAAAATCCATTAACACTTTAGCGTGTTTGGCTTTATTAAGATTGTGTTCATAATCGGTTAATTCGGTAATCAGCTTAATATTATCGGTAGGATAAATTTTACGATAAGAAGATGGATTCTTATGCGTACCGAAAATGCTGAAATCTAAGCGCCAATTTTTCTGTTTGGCATATTGCCCGAATGCTGCAATCATGTGAGCACGCTCAGGAAGATGAGCACCAAGAAAGTAAAAATCAGCATCGTTAGATGAGGTATGATTTAAATCATGGTCAAAATAAAAATTGGTGAGAGGTAAAAAATGATGGTTAGGATGATTTAAATCTGCATAATCAAAAACATAAAAACGATCAAAAATATCAACTTGTTGCCATATTGCAGGAAAACGATGCATGCCATCCCATTGGTAGTTCACCATATTATATTTAACTTGAGCGCGAATATTTTTGAGCAAATCAGTATGAAAAACATCTGCCCGAATAAATAAAGCATGGTCAATCTGTTGAATGGGGGTGATGTCTTTTAATAAATTTTGAGATAGCACATATTGTTTGAGTCTTCCTTTAACCTGTTTATCGTTCAAAATCAATTGGCGAAATTTGGTATTGAATCGAGCGAGCAAAGAAGGATAATAGAATTCGTTTTCATTATAAATCAGTGGAATTACATAGAAACCATGATACTCTAAATTTTTTTGTATAAGAGAGAAAATACCCATATTTGAGGGCATCCCTAAAAGAATAGTAGGATAGTGGTTGGTTTTGTTCATGGTAATGTGGGGAAAGTAATTTTTTGGTGGGGTTCTATATTGAGTAGGTATTTAATCCAGTTACCAAAGCTGTATTTTTCTCTGATGTCATTGGCAAGGGTGTGGTAGGGGGTATGAAGAAATGCGGGTATGCCATCGAGGTTGTTGGGGTTGAGGATATAGATGTTATTAGGATGGTAAAAGTCGTAATCCATGGTATGGGGGTTGGTGGTAATGAGTTTTTTTTGGTATCCCAAGGCTTCAAAGGTGCGGAATGATAAGCCTTTATGGGCATCGGTTACAAAATCCACCAATACTTTGGCTTGTTTGGCACGATTGAGGTTGTTTTGGAAACTGTCACCTCGATGGGTGATTTGGATATTGGGGCAAGGGTAGGTTTGTCGGGCTTGTTTGAGGTCGCGGTTATGCGCCCATACTAAGCGGAAATCCAGTTCCCATTGGGCTTGTTCTGCATAATAGGCAAAGTCGGTAATGAGGGCAGCACGGTTGGCTTGGTGGGTGCCTGTAAAATAAAAGCTTGAGTTGGTGGGGGGGAGGGTGTCTAAATCGTGGTCGAAATAGAAGTTGGTGGCAGGCAGGAAGGGGTATGCTGGATGTGCAAGGTCATCGCTATCGAATACGTAGAAGCGGTCAAATTCGGGAATACACTGCCAAATCGCAGGAAAACGCGCTAATCCGTCCCATTGGTAGTTCACCATTTGCTGATGAATATGGGGGTGGATAAAGGCGAGTAAATCAGGGTGGTAGATGTCGCCACTGATAAAGAGGGCATAGTCTGCGCCTTGGTGGGCTTGGAGTTTTTTGCCTATGGGGTGTTGGAGTATTTGGGCTTTGATGCGCCGTTTGGCATCTTTGTCGCCTAAGATGTGTTGGCGGAATTTGGTGTGAAGGCGTGTCCATAATGAGGGATAGCGAAATGCTTGGTCGTCTTCTACGATATTAATGACTTCAAAACCGTGGTAGCGTAAATTGGCTTCCACAGTTTTGAAGATGTCATGCACATGGGGCATACCCAAAAGGATGGTTGGACGGGTCATGTTAGGCGTGCATTAAGGGCTTAGTGGTCGGCGATAAATGCGCTGACTTGTTCTGCGTTGGTTAGAGCGGAACAGTTGGCCGTTTTGTTGATGCGCTTGGCTAAACCTGCCAATACTTTACCGGGGCCACATTCGGCAGATTCGGTGATGCCTTCGGATACTAATGTGTTGACGGTTTCTGTCCAGCGCACAGGGCAATACAGTTGGCGAACTAAGGCATCTTTGATTTGTTCGGCATCGTGGTAGGCAGCCACATCGGCATTGTGAATCACGCGGATTTGTGGGGTATGGAGGGTGATGTTTTGCAGGGCGGTTGCCAGTTGGTCGGCAGCAGGTTTCATAAGGCTGCAATGAGACGGCACGGATACAGGCAAAGGCAAGGCGCGTTTGGCACCCTGTTCTTTGGCTAACTGCATGGCACGTTCTACAGCAGCCGTACTGCCTGCAATTACCACTTGCCCCGGTGAGTTGAAGTTAACGGCTTCAACCACATTGCCTTGAGCTGCATCATGGCAGACTTGGCGTACCACATCGTCATCTAAACCTAAAATGGCTGCCATGGCACCTTCGCCTTGTGGCACAGCATTTTGCATTAATTCTGCGCGTAAACGAACCAGTTTGACTGCATCGGCAAAATCTAATGCACCTGCTACCACTAAAGCGGTGTATTCGCCTAAGCTATGCCCTGCTACCACGCTGGGTGCTTTGCCACCTGCTTCTAAATAAGCGCGATAAGTGGCGATGCCTGCGGTTAGCATAATGGGTTGGGTGTTGATGGTTTCATTAATGGGAGCGGCATCTTCGCCATTTATCATTGCCCATAAGTCTTGACCAAGAACAGCAGAGGCTTCATCAAAGGTGTTTTTGACAACGGCAAAGTTTTCAAAACCATTCATCATGCCTAGGCTTTGTGAGCCTTGTCCGGGGAAGAAAAATGCGAAAGACATCGGGTATCCTTATTAATATTGAAAAGAGAAAAGGCAAAGGAAATCAGCGTCAAATGTGATTCATCATAACCTAACTGGATTATTATGATGAACCATATCTGACGCTGATTTTAACAGAATCGGGCTAGCTGTGCGTTGTTATTAAGCGCTGTGGTGTACGATATCAATATCAATCAGTAACCATTGCCCATTTTTATGGCGTTTTAAACGACCGCGTAGGGTATCGCCCACTTGTGGTACGTTAAATTGCTTGAGAAATTGTCCTAAGGCGAAAACAGGAATGGCAGGATTAGAAGCCAACATGCCAAAACCGCCGTTTTTCTTGATATCCCACGCATCCACTTTTAAATCAACCAAGTCGCCTTCAGTTACGGCATGACCGAAAACGGTTGTTTGAGCCACCACAGGTTGAGGGGAGAGCGCACAGGGGCGGTTGTGAGTGTCGATACCGCGCAAGTAAGTGATTTCATCGCCCACTTTGGGTTCACGATAACCTGCAGGCAATTCAGATGCCAACAACAATAAACGACTGGCAACATCATCTTTATCACGCACCACGCCTACTTGTTTGTCTTGTAGCCAAGAAATGACCACACCATAATGTTTGATAGCATCCATTTTGAGTCTTCCGTAATGATTGTTATAAATTGCTTGAGTAGTTTTACCGAATATCGTAAAAAAACACCGTTCAGTAAGATGATTGGATTATACCAATTTACTGAACGGTTGCAATAAGGAATAAACGGTTTTATTTGACTTTTATCAATATTTAACTAAAACGGCTCCCCAAGCGAAGCCTCCACCGATGCCTTCTAGCAACAAAGTTTGTCCGCGTTGGATATTTCCTGAACGAATACCGACATCTAGCGCAAGGGGAATGGAAGCAGCTGAAGTGTTGCCGTGGTCTTGTACAGTAACAATCACTTTATCCATGCTTAAACCTAAGTGTTTGACTGTACTATCAATAATGCGTTTGTTGGCTTGATGGGGAACCAGCCAATCCACTTGCTTGGCTTCATAGCCTGCTTCTGCCAACACATCTTCTGCTACTTTGGCTAAGGTTTTGACCGCAAATTTAAAGACACCTGGCCCATCCATTTCCACATAAGGATTACCGCAAATTTGTCCGCCTGCCATATGTGCAGGAACTTTTAATAAGTCTAAATAAGAGCCATCGGCTTGTAATTTGCTGTGAATAATGCCCGCTTCATCTGATGCACCCAATACCACTGCGCCTGCGCCATCACCAAATAATACGCAAGTGGTGCGGTCTTGCCAGTCGAGAATGTGGCTAAAGGTTTCTGCCCCTATCACTAAAACCGTTTTTGCCATACCGCTTTTGATATAGGCATTAGCGGTGGTGAGGGCATACATAAATCCTGCACACACGGCTTGTACATCAAAAGCTGCACAGCCTGAAATGCCCAATTTTTGTTGCACAATAGTTGCAGTAGAGGGGAATTGCATATCGGGCGTGGCAGTGGCAACAATAATCAGGTCAATATCATCGCCTGTGAGATTGGCTGCTTCTAACGCACGTTGGGCAGCAATCACGGCTAAATCGCTGGTTAATTCATTTTCCGCAGCGAAATGGCGAAATTGAATGCCGGTGCGAGACTGAATCCATTCATCGGAAGTATCAACAAATTGGGCGAGGTCATCATTGCTGACGCGCTTGGCAGGCAGATAACTGCCTGAACCAAGAATTTTGGCATAGTGCATGGCGCGACCCTTTCATTTATGGTTAATGGGTTATATTCAATGTTGCAATATCATTTATTCAATATTATTTGCCATGGAGGCTTGTTCGGCTTCTAATTTCTTTTCGGCTAACACAGCAAGCTGTTTGGCAACGCCTGCTTCAATTCTTGCCAAACTATTGGCTTTGGCTTCATAAAAGGCTTCTTCGAGTGCATAAGTAAAACCAACGGCATCTGTGCCACCATGGCTTTTAATGACCACACCACGCAAGCCTAAGAAAATCGCACCATTGAATTTGCGTGGGTCGAATTTACTTTTGAAGCCTTTGAGTGCAGGCATGGCAACTAAGGCACTCAATTTGGTGAGAAAATTGGCTTGAAACTCTTGTTTAATCGCCCCTCCCATAAATTTCACTGCGCCTTCAATGGTTTTTAACACAATGTTGCCCACAAAACCATCGGCTACCACCACATCCACATCGCCACTGAATACGCCATTGCCTTCCACATTGCCAACAAAATTTAAACTGCTGCTATTGAGCAATTTAAAGGCTTGTTTCACCGTATCCGTGCCTTTAATGTCTTCAGTGCCTACATTAAGTAAACCCACTCGTGGTTCACCTGCGCTGGGGTGCAGGGCTTGTACCAATTCGCTGCCAATCACTGCAAATTGCACCAGTTGTTCGGCAGTGCAATCCACATTCGCACCTAAATCTAACATTAAGGTCATGTGATTGTTGTGAGCGGGTAAAAATTTGGCAATGGCGGGGCGTTCAATGCCCGGAATGGTTTTTAATACAAAACGCGCGGTTGCCATTAATGCGCCTGTATTGCCTGCTGAAACCGCAGCTTGTGCGCTGCCTTCTTTCACTTGATTAATCGCAACGCGCATAGATGAATCTTTTTTATTTTTTAATGCCAGTTGCGGTTGTTCGTCCATTTCAACGACTTGCGAAGCATGGATAATATCGATTCTATCCATAGGCGCGTGGGCAGCTTGCAAGGCTTGGCGCACTTGTTCTTCATCGCCCACCATTAATAAGCGTACATCGGCTTGTTGTTTTAAAAAAGCTACCGCACCTGGAATGGTTACAGCTAACCCCGCATCGCCCCCCATGGCATCAACTGCCAATGTAATCATGATACCTCTCTATCTGGCGTCGTTATTGTCATCACGCCATTGCAAAGCTGCCGCCAGAAAGCGGCAGCTTGTGTGTTTCTAACCAGCAATCTGCTTGCCAGTGTATTTCGTTAATTAATCAATAAAACCTTGGCTATCGGCAGCCAAACGGTTGTGCGCTTCAATATCTTCCGCATCCCATGGATAATTAATCCACCAATCAGGCACGGTTGTGCCACTAAAATAATGCACGTTTTCAGGCAAACTGGCTTGTTTGGGCTTAATCTTTTCGTGTAAAACAGCAATCCCAATTTCATTAAAGCCTTCTTTGGCTAATTCTTGCAATACAAATGCCATCGTAACGCGCGAATCGTCTACTTCATCCACCACTAAAACATTCTTACCGCGCAAACTGTCATTCATGGGGTCGAGCCATTGAATTTTGCGTACACGGTCGGCGGTTTTGCTTTCCTGCTCACTTTCATAATAAGCAGTGGTAACGGCATAAATCGGAATATGTAAAAAGCTGCGTAAAATTCGGGCAGGAATAAAACCGCCACCGCCAATCGCAATCATTGCATCGTATTTTACAGGGGCATTTTTAATTTTTGCTGCCAATTCTTGTAAAACCAGATGAATATCATTATAGGAATACCAAATTTTTTTAACCATGATTTTGCCTTAAAAATATGCACAAATAACTGTGCGGTTCACGGAGAAATAATTAGCAAGTATATAACGACAAAGGGTATTCAGTATAGGGGCTTTGTGGGCTGAACAAAAACAAAAAACGGAAACCCTAAGCGGATTTCCGTTTTTATGGATAAAGGATTATTCGCCTTTTGCTTTTACCACTTTACGACCACGATACATGCCGTTGGGAGAAATGTGGTGTGGGCGGTGTACTTCGCCAGTGCTGCTGATAGACAAAGCAGGCGCAGTTAAGGCATCGTGTGAACGGTGCATACCGCGTTTAGAAGGTGATTTTTTATTTTGTTGAACAGCCATTTCAAGCTCCTAGAGATAAATCAAAAAAATTATTGCTTATTGCTTTTTAACCCCGCCAATACCGCAAACGGATTGGGTTTATCTTGATTGATGTTTGCCAAAGTTTCATTTGCACATTGCTCATGGCGTGGTGCATAGGGCAAAGCCATTAAGATTTGGTCTTCCACCAATTCACACACGTTTAATTCTTGGGTCAAAACCATGCCTTCTAATTCATCATCAGACATCATGGCTTCATCCAATTTATCTTCATCAGCAAACAAGACAATACGCACGTTTTCAGCTAAAGCAACAGGCAAAGGCTGCATACAACGTTGGCATAACAGCGATAAATCTGCTTGTATGGCTAAATCCAAAAACAAACGCTGCCAACGGTCGCGCCCGCCTTGCAGCGAAACGGTAACGGTGGCATGTTTATCCGCCAAATATTCGTGTGCCCATACCCGTTCATCCAATTCGCTTAGTAAAACTGTGCCAGTAAGCTGTTGGGATTGGGCGGCGAAAACCTCGGGGTCAATTAAATTAGGGTTTAACATAAACGGAGCATGATATAATTTCAAGGCTTTAACGTCAATATTTTTAAGCAAAAGTTTCACAAAAGGCGTGTGTTTTGCTGTGTTTTTTATGATGAAGACAAGATGATGGATATGGCTTTACCGCTTATTTTAGGTTCAAGCTCGGTGTTTCGCCAAGCACAATTACAACGTTTAGGGTTGTCGTTTCAAACGGCAACGCCTGATTTTGATGAAACGCCTGTGGCAGGTGAAAGTGCGTCCGATACGGCTTTGCGTTTGGCGGTGGGCAAGGCGTATTCGTTGGCAGCGCGTTTTCCGCAGGCATTGATTATTGGCGCAGACCAAGTGGCTTGGTGTTGTCAGCAGCAATTAGGTAAGCCTATGAGCGTGGCAAATGCACAACAGATGCTGACTGCTTTAAGTGGGCAACAGATTGAGTTTTACAGCGCGGTGTGTTTGCTGAATACGGCATCGGGCAGGGTGCAGCAGTATGTGGATAAAACGGTAGTTACGATGCGTGAATTGACCGCGCAACAAATCGCGCAGTATTTGGCGCGTGAACCTGATGCGATTTATTGTGCAGGGGCGGCAAAAAGTGAGGGCTTAGGCGCGGCTTTGTTGCAGCGAATCGACAGCAGCGACCCCAATGCCTTGATTGGTTTGCCGATTTTTCGTTTGGTGGACTTTTTGCAGGCAGAGGGTGTGAGTGTGTTGTAGTGATTGAGGCAACGGGGAGAATGGGGCAATGGGGGGAACGATGTCGGAAATGTTGTGGGTTGTGCTGATAGAACTGTTTTTGCATGCACCTGTGGCGGTGATTGTGCTGCTGCTGGTTGTGTTGTACAAATGCCGACCACGTGGCTTGAGGGGGTATCAGGTGATGGTGTGGGGTGTGTCTGGTATGGTGTTGTTTTATATGTATTTGCCGTTCACCTATACGGTGTTGGCAACAGCTTCGCAATCGCTTTCTTTTAATTCGGAAATTGAGCGGTTGCGGGAGGTGTGTGAAAACGGCTTGTTGGTGGTGTGGGGTGTGATGTTGTTGCCTTTTATCAGCCGTTTGATGTTGCTGAAAGGCTTGGGCGGCGAAGGCTATCGCGGTTATTTGGATAACTGGGCTTATGTGTGGGGAATGTGGCTGGCATGCGCTTATTTGGGTGTGTGGTGGTTGGGCTATGTGAGCGAGTGGATATGGGATTTTTGGTGGTTGGCATGGTTGCAGCAACAGGGTTTTCAGAATTTGTGGGGTTTACGACAGACGGAATATGGTGTGAATTCTGCGATACAGCATATGTTTTTAAATAGTATGCCTGTGATTATGTATTTGATTGGGCTATTGTTGTGTTTACATTCGCCTGCTCATTGGAAAATCAGAAGGAAACATTCAAATCGTGTGATGCGTGCGCGATTTAAGGCATAAAGTTGATTAAAAAATAGGAGGTAATATGCCCACTTTGTTTTTAATTCCCACGCCATTGGGTGCGCCTGATACGCCTTGTTTGTTGCCACATGAACAAGCGCAAATTGTGGGTTTAACGGATTTTGTGGTGGAAGCGGAAAAAACGGCACGCGCTCATTTAAAGCATTTGGGAGTAACTACGCCCATTCGTGAGTTGAACTTGCACACTTTAAATGAGCATACCGACAGTCAAGTCTTGCCCGATTTACTTGCCCCTTTACGCGAAGGGCGCGATATGGGTTTATTGAGCGAGGCGGGTTGCCCTGCTGTGGCAGACCCTGGTGCCAACTTGGTGGCATTGGCGCATCAAGCAGGGTTTGAAGTGAAACCTTTGGTAGGACCTTCAAGCATTTTGTTGGCATTAATGGCTTCGGGGGCAAATGGACAGAATTTTGCTTTTAAAGGATATTTGCCTGCGGAAAAAGGAGCGCGTTTGACGGCATTAAAGGCGTTGGAACAACATTCGCGCCAACAAAATGAAACGGCATTGTTTATTGAAACGCCTTATCGCAATGATGCGTTGTTAGCCGATGCGGTGCAGCATTTACACCCTGCTACGCGCTTGTGTGTGGCGTGTGATTTGACCTTGCCCAGTCAAACCATTATCAGCCAAACGATAGCCGATTGGCGCAAGTTGGCAGCTTTGCCTGATTTGAAAAAACGCCCGACGATTTTTGTGTTGTGGGCAAGTTAGAAAAAACGGTCGGAAGAAATGTTCCGACCGTTTTTTGTTTATGCCCACACGAGTAAGGCATGATGGCGTTTGCCGCGTTTGATGATGGTGTATTTGCCAAAACGTTTGCTGTTGTCGTCAATTAAATAAGCATCATCGGGTTTTTCGGCTGCGTGATGGGGGTTGTTTAAGGTGGCGGCTGCGCCATTGAGCAAAACGGCACCGCTATTCACAAAGCCACGCGCTTCTTTATTGGACTTAGCTAAACCTGTTAATACTAAGGCTTCTACCACGTTGATGGTGTTAGATACGGTGAAAGCTGGTAAGCCATCTAATGCCAGTTGGGCGTAGTCGTTTTCTGTTAAACCGCTCTCATCGCCTGAAAATAAGCTGTTGGTGATGCGTTGGGCAGCTTGTAGGGCTTCTTCACCGTGAATTAAACGGGTCATTTCTTCTGCCAAAATGCGTTGCGCTTCGGGTTTGCTGCCACTGGCTTGGTCGGCAGCTTCGATTTCGTTGATGCGCTCAATGCTTAAGAAGGTAAAGTATTTCAGGAATTTATACACATCGGCATCGGCAACTTTCAGCCAGAATTGGTAAAACTGATAGGGTGAAGTTTTGCTGGCATTGAGCCACACTGCGCCCCCTTCGGTTTTGCCAAATTTGGTGCCATCGGCTTTGGTAACCAAAGGTAAGGTTAAACCAAACACGCTTTGGCGATGTAAACGGCGGGTTAAATCAATGCCTGCGGTGATGTTGCCCCATTGGTCGGAGCCGCCAATTTGTAAAACGGCTTGATGGCGGCGATTGAGTTCGGCAAAGTCGTAGCCTTGTAAAAGGGCATAGGCAAATTCGGTAAACGAGATGCCCACATCATCACGTTCAAGGCGTTGTTTGACTGACTCTCGCGCCAACATGGAATTAACGGAAAAGTGTTTGCCAATATCGCGTAAGAAGTCGAGGCAATTCATGTTGGCAAACCAATCGGCATTGTTTGCCATGATGGCAGCATTGTCGCCTTCAAAACTTAAAAAGGGTTGGAGCTGATGCTTGATGCTTTCTACCCAACCTTGTACGGTTTCGGCGGTGTTTAAGCTGCGCTCGGTGGCTTTGAAACTGGGGTCGCCTATCATGCCTGTTGCGCCACCGACTAGGGCGATGGGGGTATGCCCTGCTTGTTGGAAACGGCGCAAGGCTAATACGGGGAGTAAATGACCGATGTGTAGGCTGTCGGCGGTGGGGTCGAAGCCGCAATATAAGGCGATTTTTTGTTCGTTTAACAGGGCTTCTAAGGCAGCAAGGTCGGTGGTTTGGGCAATTAAGCCGCGTGCTTGTAAGTCTTGGATAATGGAATTCATGAGATGGATTATGTTGCAAGGAAAATGGGTTATTTTACCTTAATCTGTGCGTGGCGACACTTTTTGATATTTTTGCAGGGCGCGTACTATGGCTTGTATCATGGCTTGACGGTTGGCAGCTTGGCTCACATAGGCTTCATCTTGTTTATCCACAATCACGCCAATTTCTAATAATACCGCAGGCATGGTGGTTTGGCGCAAAACGGCAAGTTGGTCATAGCGATATACGCCGTATTTTTTATGGAGCAAGGGGCGGTTTTCGCCTTCAATGGCTTCGGCGTGGTGCAAGGTGGGCGGGCGTTTGAGCTGATACAGTTGTTTGCCTAATGATTGAGCCACACGTTGTGATTCGGTAAATTGGGGATTGAGCTGGGAAACGAAGAGGGAATAACCACGTATGGGTTGGCGGGTTTGGTAGGCGGGTTGTTGATTAACGGTGATGGCTTCTAAATAGTGTGCTTGGGCGGAATCGTGGTGAATGGAGAGAAATAGGTTGGCACGGTGTTGATTGGCAAAATCGGCACGTTGGGCAAGGCTGATGTTTTGGCTGGGGGTGCGTGTTAGTAAAACGTGCCAGCCTGCTTGTTCTAAGGCAGGTTTGAGTTCGGCAACAAAGCGGTCGTTATAAACCACTTCGTAAATGCCTTGTATGCTTAATGCGCCCCCTTGTTGTGGGGTATGACCTGAATCCAGTACCAATACAGGCGCGGCAAGGGTGAAAAAAGGCAAGCATCCTAAGAGGCTCGCCCACAAGGTTTGGAAAAACGGCATGATGGGTTTACCAGCTTTCTTGTCGAATCATATTGGGGCGACAATTACCTGTTTTACATTCGCGTAAACGGTCGCGCAGATAATCGGTGCGCTCTTTATTCACGCGATAATTGCAGTTTACGATGATGGTGCCTGCTTTTTCTTGGCATACCATGTTGCGATGGCGCATCCAATCGCGTTGTACTTGGGTGAGGTCTTGGCGCAAGGAGGCATTCAGCCGACCGCGTAAATCGCGATATACTTCATTCAACTCGTTATCAGATTCCACTAACAGTTTGCTAAAGCAATAGGTGTGGTCATAAGTGGATTGTGGATAGCGTTCACACGCATTATCTTGGGCAAATGCGGCAAGGGGAGCGGTCATCAGGAAAAATAAATAGGCAAAGGCAGTTTTCATGATGTTGTCCTTTCTGAGTGGGGTTGGGGAATGTGATGTTCAACAGCAAAGAGGGCGGCTTGTACTCGATTGGGCAATTTGAGTTTACGCAAGATGTTTTGAACGTGTACTTTAATGGTGGATTCTGCTAAGGCTAATTGGCGGGCAATGTTTTTATTACTGTGTCCTGCGGCAAGATAGCCCAGTATTTCTAATTCTCGCGCGGTTAATTGTTCCAACGGCAAACGAATCTGCGGCTGAATTAAGGGCTGCACCAGATGCGGTATTATTTCAGGCGAAAACGCATGATTACCTTGAGCAACTTTTTCCAACGCATTCAAGAGAAAATCGGCATCAATGTTTTTTAATAAAAACCCTCGCGCCCCTAAGCGCATACATGCCAATAAATCTTCACGTTTAGGGGAAGCAGTGAGCACGATAACCGCAGCCTGTGGACATTGTTGCCTAATATGAGCCAGCGTTTCTAAACCATTCATCACGGGCATTTCCCACGCTAATAAAACCATATCAGGCTGGGTATGCACCACACATTCTATGCCCTTTAAACCCTGTTCTGCTTCTGCCACCACCTCATAAATGGGATGATGTGCCAATAAGGCTTTAATGCCATGGCGAAATAAGGCATGATTGTCGATTAAAACCAAACGAATACTCATGAATCACCGTTTCCTATCGTAAAACACGGGGTTGGGCGGCAAACCACGCCAAAACACATTCTATCACCATCAAGCCTGCCAATATCCCCATCGATACCGACCAAGAACCCAGTTGGTCATAAATCATACCCATCCCTAAAGGGCCTGCAATCGCAATGGTATAGCCCACCCCTTGAGCCATACCCGATAACATCGCTGCCTGCATACTGTTTTCCGTGCGTAATGCAAACAACATCAACGCCGCCGAAAAACTGCCTGCCGTGCCTAAACCCACGCACGACACCCACAGCCACATACTTGATACAGGAGCAAGCCAAATGCCCAACACCCCCACCAACATAAACACCGCAATCAACAAATTAAACCCTTGCCGATAACGATGATGAGCAAAATAAACCGATACAATCAACACCCCTGCCAAAGAGGTAAGCTGAAATAAAGACACATACGCCCCTGCTGCCCATGCCGTTAAGCCTTTTTCTTCTAACACCGAAGGCAAAAAATTCACAATCGAATAAAACAACAACGACTGCACACCCATAAACGCACTGATGCACCAAGCCGCAGGCATACGCCATACATTAAAATCAGCAAGTGTAACCGTAGCGTGTTGTGGTGCAATAGCGGTGGTATTTTGCCGTTTTACCCACAACCAAATCAACACCGCCAAACCTGCCGTGATGCCCCAAATGCCCAGCGACCATTGCCAACTGCGCCATTGTGCCAACGGCACCGCAATCAAAGCTGCCACCGCCGACGATAAAGACATCGTTGCCGATAATGCCCCCACCACCAAACCAATCCAACTGGGCAACTGCTGTTTTGCCAAAGCAGGCAACAACACATTGCCCATTGCAATCGCTGCCGATAACACCACCGTCCCGATTGCCAACCATACAGCAGAAGGATACATCACCCGCAAGCCTATCCCCACGAGCAGCACCAACATCGCCCCAATTAACACCGTTTCCATACCAAAACGTCGTGCCAACCGCGCGGCTAAGGGCGACACCAGCGCAAATACCAACATCGGCAACGCAGCCACCAAGCCCATAAACGAACCTGAAATACCCAAATCTGTTCGAATCACACCCACCACAGGGCCTAACGCCGCCAAAGGCGCGCGCAGATTCGTGGCTAATATCACCACCGCCAATAAAAACCAACCCATAGACAAAGCAGAACGAGAAGCCGCAGGCATACGCAAGATTTCCTAAAAAAAAGTGTGGCAGATGCCACACTATCAAACAAATTCTGACCTTGTCAAAACAGCTTGTGCGAATCCAGCAGCAACGTAACAGGACCATCGTTGCATAAATCAATCTGCATATGACTTTGAAACCGCCCTGTGGCAACTTGCAAACCCTGTTCACGCAAGAATTGCGCCACCATTTCATATAACGGCTGGGCGTGTTCAGGACGCGCAGCCGCAGAAAAAGACGGACGGCGACCATTACGCGCATCAGCGTATAAAGTAAATTGCGACACCAACAACACACCGCCACCTATATCGTTTAACGACAAATTCAGCTTGCCTGCGCTGTCTTCAAAAATCCGCAAATGAGCAATTTTATCGGCAATATAACGCGCATCATGGGCAGTATCTTCGTGCGTGATGCCCAATAACACCATCAACCCGTGTTCAATTTGCCCACACGTTTCGCGTGTATCGTTTGCCAACACATCCACCTTTGCATGGCTCACTTTTTGAATTACCGCTCGCATCTTATTCCTTTACCTTACTGCACACCCGACAAGCCGCGTTTTTATCCACTTGAAAACATTGCCATTCACCTGATAAGGCATCATAAAGCCGCAAATAACCGTGTGAAGCAGAGCCTATGCCCATGATTAACTTCAAGGCTTCCGCCGCTTGCGTGGTGCCAATGATGCCCACTAACGGACTGAACACCCCAAACAGCGCACACGCTCCATCGCTGGCATGGTCGCCATCAAATAAACAAGCATAACAAGGCGCATCGGGCAAATCAGGGCGATAAACCGCCAGTTGCCCTTCAAAGCGTACTGCCGCGCCCGATACCAAAGGCGTTTTCGTTGCCACACAAGCACGATTAACGGCTAAACGTGTGGCAAAATTATCGCAACAATCCAACACCACATCGGCTTGCTGTGCCAATTCAATTAAACGGGCTTCGTCTAATCGCTCATTCAAAGCCCTGATTTGACAACGGCTGTTGATGGCGTGTAAACGCTGCTGCAAAGTGTGGGCTTTACTGCTGCCCACATCGGCTTCCGTAAACGCGGTTTGCCGTTGCAAATTGGTCTCGTCAATCACATCATCATCGGCAATCAACAATGTGCCAACCCCTGCGGCAGTTAAAAAAGGTAGGGCGGCAGCACCTAAGCCACCACAACCTACCACCAATACAGTTGCCGCCAATAATTTTTCTTGCCCTTCTATACCAATCTCATCGAGCAAAATATGACGGCTATAACGCAATAAATCGCGGTCGTTCATCTTATAAATTCAAGTTTTCATACGCATCGGCAAAAATAAAACTACCACTTTTACCGCCATGTTTTTCTTCCAAATGGATATGAGTCATCGACATGGTTTTATCCACTGCTTTGAGCATATCGTAAATGGTGAGCAAGGCAACATTCACACCTGTTAAGGCTTCCATTTCCACGCCCGTTTGTCCTTCGGTGCTGGCAGTTACCACCGCTTTCACACGGCTTAAATCCGTATCCACCTCAAAATCAACGCGGATATGAGTAAGCGCAATGGGGTGGCATAAGGGAATGAGTGAACTGGTTTGCTTGCTACCTTGAATCGCCGCCACACGCGCAACCGCCAACACATTGCCTTTATGTGAAGTATCGTTGAGCAGAATATCCATGGCTTTAGGGCTAATATTGATATAGCCACTGGCAATCGCTGTGCGCGGGGTGGATAACTTCTCGCTGATATCTACCATATGCGCTTCATTGTTTTCATTTAAGTGAGTTAAGTCGTCAAACATCATGTTCTCCGTAAAATAATAATGTGTTGTAAACCATAAAAATAGTCGTCAATCCATTTGTGATAAGGGGTAACCCCGATTAACCCAACAACAAATGGCTTATAGTGCGTATTTTGGCGGCAAAATCATAAAAAGTATAGTCAAGAATCTCCAAAGTGTTGTGGCTGAAACACAATGTTGAGGGTAAAACGCGGAATCATTGCTGTAACAACACGATTTACCCTGTGTTATATCCTTAGATTAGGGTGCAGTAGATTGTGTGAGCATTTGCTGAATTTTGGCGTGAATTTCCTGTAAATCCAACGCGCCAGTTTGGGCAAACATCATCACTACCAGCGAACCAACCAACATCGTACCCACAAAATACCACACATAGCCTAACATCACCCGTCCGCCTGTGGCACGACCTATGCGAATAAAACCAATGGCTTGTGCTAAGAATGTCCACATTTGCCACAACATACCCAACAAAGCCAAAGAAGGCTGATAAAACACCAACAAAGACGGAATGGCTAAAGCTTCTGTGGCTAAAGTATAGCCCCATAAATTTAAGGGTGCCTCCCCCGAACGAACGAGCCATCGTCCCATCACAGTGGCTAATACATACCATTTCACCATCGTCAGCAAAATAGCTAATAAAATAGCAGGTGTGCTATTGCCCAATAAAGGCGTCATCGCGGCTGCATTGACCAAACCCAATAACAATAACACCCCCAACACCGCAAAGGGCGAATAACGATAATGTTCAGGTTGAAAATAGCGAAACAACAAAGTTTGTAGGGCATCACTTAATAATTTAGATAACATGCCAAATTCCGTAGACAAAAAAAGCCAATACCATGTTAAACAGACCGCAGAAGCAGCTTCTCGCGGTCTGTTGTTGCAAAAAAACTTATTGCGAGTCGTGTAATTGAGCAGCGTGTAAAGTATTTTCCAACAAAGTTGCAATCGTCATCGGACCCACACCACCGGGGACAGGCGTAATCATGGCAGCCCGTTCTTTTGCCACTTCAAACTCCACATCACCACACAATTTACCATTGTCTAAACGATTAATACCCACATCAATCACAATGGCACCGGGTTTAATCCATTCCCCTTTCACAAAATTGGGAATGCCCACACCCACCACCACAATATCTGCTGCTGCCACTTCTTCTGCTAAATTCTCTGTGGCACTGTGGCAAATCGTTACCGTAGCACGCGCCAAAAGCAACTCCAACATTTGCGGTCTGCCCACAATATTCGATGCCCCCACCACCACCGCTTTTTTACCTTTGGGGTCGATACCATACGCTTCTAATAAAGTCATCACACCTTTGGGGGTACAAGGGCGCATCAGCGGCATTTTAACCACCAAACGACCCACATTATAAGGGTGGAAACCATCTACATCTTTATGCGGCAAAATACGTTCTAACACCGCTTGGCTGTCAATATGCTTAGGCAAAGGCAGTTGCACCAAAATTCCATCAACGTGTTGATTAGCATTTAACTCATCCACCAATGCCAATAAAGCTTCTTGCGTGGTTGTCGCAGGCAATTCATACGATAAAGACTCAAAACCCACCTTCTCACAAGCAATCTTCTTATTGCGTACATACACCGCGCTGGCAGCATCATCTCCCACCAACACCACCGCCAAACAAGGCTTATGCAAACCTTGTGCTTCACGTTGAGCCACCTGTTCTGCCACCCAAGCCAAACGTTGTTGTGAAACCTCTTTGCCATTAATCAACTGTGCCGTCATTTTGAAAAACTTTCTGGATACCAAGATAAAATAAAAAAATAAGCCGCGTATTGTCGCATTTTTTCCTGTTTTCTTCTATATGTGGGTGTTTAACATATTTTTAATTTAATTAATAATCATTGTGTTGATAAATGGATTGGCTTTTTTTTATATTGAACGCTTGACCGTAAAAAAAGCGTTCTATATAATTCAATCTTCAGTCGGGGCGTAGCGCAGTCTGGTTAGCGCACCTGCTTTGGGAGCAGGGGGTCGTGAGTTCGAATCCCACCGCCCCGACCACAATTTATCGCTGCACGACAGAACTTGCTCTAGAGCGCCCGTAGCTCAACCGGATAGAGCACCCGCCTTCTAAGCGGGCGGTTACAGGTTCGATTCCTGTCGGGCGCGCCAAAATCAGTTTTTTAGTGGTGGCTGTAGCTCAGTTGGTAGAGCCCCGGATTGTGATTCCGGTTGTCGTGGGTTCGAGCCCCATCAGCCACCCCAGCAATTTAACCCATCTTCAAAAGAAGATGGGTTTTTTTATGCCATTTGGAATTGTCTAATAAAGAGGCTTTCGGTATTATGCCAAGCCATTATGTTGCAACACAGAGCGTTGTTTGATGTGTTGTCCCAAATGGGAAAAGGCTTATCCTCGTTTTTCATTGAAATGATTTTTTCTCAAAGAGAAAAGTGTTTTCAGGCAGCAAGGATAGGGTGATAAAAAGGAAAATGTGTGATGCAAGAATGGTCGTTGCCTGATTTTGAAAGTAAGATTTGCCCGCCTGAGCAGTTGGCGGAGCGTTTATTAACTTTGCCACGTCCTTTGGTGTTTACCAATGGTTGTTTTGATATTTTGCATCGTGGGCATGTGAGCTATTTGGCGCAGGCGCGGGCAACGGGAGCGGCTTTGGTGTTGGCATTGAACACAGATGCTTCGGTGAAACGACAAGGCAAGGGCGATGACCGACCCATTAATACTTTGGCGAATCGGGCTGCGGTGGTGGCGGCGTTGGCAAGTGTGGATGTGGTAACTTGGTTTGATGAGGATACGCCTGCTAATTTGATTGCTTTGGTGCAACCTGATGTGTTGATTAAAGGGGGAGATTGGGCGATTGAAAATATTGTGGGGGCGGCTGAAACTTTGGCGCGTGGGGGCAAGGTGTATTCGATTCCGTTTTTACATCAAACTTCTACCACGCAAACTTTGGCAAAGATTCGGGCAACAGAAGCAGGTTGTGGCAAATGATGCAGCCTGTGCATTGGCAGTTGTTGGCGGCATTGGCTGATGGACAACGACAACATGTGTTTGCATTGGCGCAGCAGTTGGCAGTGAAGCCACAGCAGTTGAACAGTTTGTGGCAGCGTATGCCAACACATATTCGGGGCTTATTGCGCCAACAAGATGGACAATGGCGTTTGGTGCGCCCCTTGGCTATTTTAGATGAATGTGGTTTGGCTCAGGCGGCACAAGGGTTCCAGACGGAATTGTGGCATGAGTGTGCGTCTAGTAATGATGTGTTGTTGGCAAAAGCGAAACAGCAGCCTGATGCGGTGCATCGTTGTTTGTGTTGGGTGCATGAGCAAACGCAGGGGCGCGGCAGACAGGGCAGAAGTTGGCACAGTCGAGTGGGCGAATGTTTGACGTTTAGTGTGGCATGGACGTTTGAGCAAACGCAGGCGGAATTGGGCGCGTTGGCATTGGTGGTGGCATTGGCGTGTCAGCAAGCCTTGGTGGGCTTGGGTGTGCCTGTGCAGATTAAGTGGTCGAATGATTTGGTGGTGGGGCGCGATAAGTTAGGCGGTATTCTGATTGAAACGGTGCGCACAGGCGGTAAAACGGTGGCGGTGATGGGCATTGGTTTGAATTTTGTGTTGCCCAAAGAGGTGCCACAAGCGACTTCCATCCAAGCCATTGCCCCCCACGCATTGACGGTATCACAGGTGTTAGCAGCGATTTTGCAGTCGTTAGCAGCTTTATTAACGCAATTTGCGGAACATGGGTTTGCGGCATTGTTGGCAGATTATGAAGCAGCCCACCGCGACCAAGGGCGTTATGTGCGTTTATTGCAAGGCGATGCGGTGGTGCAAGAGGGGGAAGTGTTGGGGGTAACGACGCAAGGTGCATTGCGTTTGCAAACCGAAGCAGGCGAAAAACATGTGGTGAGCGGTGAAGTGAGTTTGCGTCCGTGTGATGCTTTGCCTGATTGGCATCAGGTGAAATCTGTGCGTTATTTGTTGCTTGATGGTGGCAACAGTCAGTTGAAATGGGCATGGGTGGATAAGGGGGTGATGGGAACGGTGTCGCGCTCGCCTTATCGTGATTTAAGCCAGTTGGGTAGGGAATGGGAAAAGTGGGGCAGCGATGATTGTTTGATTGTGGGCAGTGCGGTGTGTGGCGAAGAGAAAAAACAGTTGGTTGCTGCACAGCTGCCGATGCCAATTACTTGGTTGGCTTCTATGGAACAAGGTTTGGGCATACGCAATCATTATCGTAACCCTGCAGAACATGGGGCAGACCGTTGGTTTAATGCTTTGGGTAGCCGCCGTTTTACGCAACATGCTTGTGTGGTGGTGAGTTGTGGCACAGCCGTTACCATCGATGCGCTCACAGACGATAATCATTATTTGGGTGGCACGATTATGCCGGGTTTTCATTTAATGAAAGAAGCCATGGCGATTCGGACTGCGAATCTAAACCGACCTTTGGGGCGTGTGTATGCGTTTCCCACCACAACGCCTAATGCGTTAGCAAGTGGCATGATGGATGCA
>JBHADP010000077.1:0-6306 GCA_041855125.1 Neisseria sp.
ATGGGGTGCGCCGCGACACAATGGGCAAGATGCTCTGGCAGATGTTGGCGAAACGCGCTTAAGGCGGATTGTTTGGTGCTGCCCACATCGCTCACAATGGCATCAGGGCGCAAAAAAGGGGCAATGGCTTGGCAAATGGCAGGTAAGGTGGCAACGGGAGTGGCAATTAAAACGATGTCGGCTTGGGCGATGCTGTCGTGTTGAATGTGGGTGTACGCAATATCAATGACTTTGCGCTCGAGTGCGCGTTCTAAATTGTCTGCATCAAGGTCAATTCCCACCACTTGACGCACCAAGCCTTGCCGTTTTAAGTCTAATACCAATGAACCGCCTATCAGCCCCACGCCAATGAGGGTGATTTGTTGGATAATGGGAAGTTGGGAAGTCATGATGTGAACAATGCCATTATTTCCAAGCCGCTACAAATTCTTGCCAATGCAGTTTATCGGCAGCTTGGGCGTGTAAATAGGTTTTGACTCGTTTGATTTCTTGTTCATATTCATCGCCATCGAGCGCCCCTGTCATTAAGCGAAAACGCAAATACATTAAATAGGTGTTGGCGGCATCGGTTTCGCAATAATCGCGAATGTCTTGGATTTTTCCTGCATGATAGGCTTGCCACACTTGGCTGCCGTCCATACCTAATTTGCCGGGGAAGCCGCAGAGTTTTGCCATATCATCAAGTGGCACATTGGCACGCGCTTGATATAAGGCGAGTAAGTCCATTAAATCACAATGGCGGCTATGATAGCGGCTGATGTAGTTATTCCATTTGAAATCACGGCTGTCGCCAAAATCGCCCTCACCTGTATCCCAATAACGCGCGGCGGTTACGCCATAAATCATGGCACGATAATGTAAAACAGGTAAGTCAAATCCGCCGCCATTCCAGCTTACGAGTTGGGGTGTGTGGTTTTCAATCAATTCAAAAAACTTGGCAATCATGGTTTCTTCGGCGTCATTTTTTTCGCCTATGGTACCAATATGGATTTTGTCTTGTCCCCAACGCATGCAACAGGAAATTGCCACCACACGATGCAAATGATGTTGCATAAAATCGCTGCCTGTTTGGGCGCGGCGTTTTTGTTGGGCGAATAAAACGACATCAGCATCACTCACGGTTTTGGGTAAGTCATACAATAAACGAATGCCGTGTACATCGGGTATGGTTTCGATATCAAAAGCAAGAATAGGTGTCATCATGCAAAATCCCGTTAATATTGGTGGCATTGTGCATCAAGTTGCGCTGTTTGACAAACCATGCAGTAGGGATTTTAAAAGGGGTCGGCTATAATAACAGGTTATTTGCTTTTTCAATTCAGGAATATTTTATGAAACGTCATGTTCTCACGGCTTTGCTCTCAGCCGCGCTGCTCCCTTTGGTGGCGTGTGGGCAAACGCCTGTTAAGCAAACACAAAACGCGCCCACGTCTTCAGGCAAGGTCAATGCGGCAGATGCACAAGCCATCACGCAAAAATTAGAACAAGCCTATGCCAGTCAAAATTTAAAAGTACAAGCCATTCAACCCTCACCGATTGCAGGTTTATATGAAGTGGTGGTGTCGGGCAAACAAGTGATTTATACCGATGCCAAAGCCGATTATATGTTGGTGGGCGATTTGATTGATGTGAACAACCGCAAAAGTTTAACCGATGAACGCAGCTCCGAATTAAGCAAAGTAGATTACTCCAGCTTGCCGCTTGACCTTGCCATTAAAGAAGTTCGCGGCAATGGCAAACTACAAGTTGCGGTGTTTTCCGACCCCGATTGTCCATTTTGCAAACGCTTAGAACAAGAGTTTGCCAAAATGACCGACATCACCATCTACAACTTCATGATGCCCATTGCCAGCCTACACCCCCAAGCCGCCAAAAAAGCGGAACAAATTTGGTGTCAGCCCAACCGTACCACCGCATGGACACAATGGATGCGTGCCAACAAAGTGCCGCCTGCCGTTGCAGTTTGCGACAACCCTATTGCCGAAACCACCTCATTAGGCGAACAACTGGGCTTTAATGGCACACCTGCCATCGTATTCCCCAATGGCAAAACCCATGCAGGTTATGCCCCTATGCCGCAATTACAAGAACTGATTGAAAGCAATCAACAATAAACTTATGAGCCAAATCAAATCTACCAGTAAATTTCTCAGCTATGTATTGCGTCATCATCCAGAAAGCATAGGGATTGAACTGGATACAGAAGGCTGGGTGAATATTGACACGCTGATACAGCAAGCCAATGCCCATCAACGCTATTTAGATGCCGATTTATTACAACGTGTGGTGGCAGAAAACGACAAAAAACGTTTTACCCTCTCGCCCGATGGCTTAAAAATTCGTGCCGAGCAAGGACACTCTACCCAACAAGTATCCCTCACCTATCACGAACACACACCGCCCGAGCTGCTGTATCACGGCACTACCTTCCGTTTCCTCCCCGCCATTGAGCAACAAGGCTTACTGGCAGGCTCGCGCCATCATGTTCATCTTTCTAGCGACAGCGAAACCGCCCATAAAGTCGGACAACGCCATGGCAAACCTGTCATATTGGTGATTCATGCAGGCGACATGCACCGCCAAGGCATACCGTTTTATCTCACCGCCAACCATGTTTGGCTGGTAGAACATGTGCCCGCCCACTTTATCAGCCGCTTTACCCCCCACGACCCTAACCATGACACTCCAAATTGACATCATCCCCATCACCCCTTTTCGTCAAAACTGCACCCTATTATGGGACAGCGACAGCAAAGAAGCCGTGTTCACCGATGTGGGAGGCGATACTGCCTACCTATTAAACCGTGCTGACGAATTGGGTTTAAACCTAACCGCCATTTGGCTCACCCACGGGCATCTAGACCATGCCAGTGGAGTAGTCGAAATGACCGCACAGCGTCCTTTGCCTGTGTGGGGGCCGCATCCCGATGACGAATTTCTGCTTCATAGCCTACCCGAAACCACCCGCCAATATGGTTTCCCCGTCTCGCCTGCCTTTACCCCCAATCATTGGCTACACGATGGCGACAGCTTAAACGTGGGTCAATACCGTTTTGAAGTCTTGCATATCCCCGGGCATACCCCTGGACACGTGGTGTTTTATTGTGCTGAAGTGAAACTCCTAATTGCAGGTGATGTTTTGTTTTACGAAAGCATTGGGCGCACCGATTTTCCGCGCAGCAACCATCAAGACTTGGTTGACCACATTCGGCGCAAACTGTTTACCCTGCCCGATGACACCACCGTTGTATCGGGTCATGGTCGCCTCACCACCATCGGACACGAAAAACAACATAACCCCTTTTTATAATCTCAGGAGTACACCATGACCCCTCAACCTTTCTCACAGCTTGAAACCACGTTTCTACCCTTATTCAGCCAATTTTTAACCAGTCGTGGCGAAACCGCCGAACACAGCACCCATGCCGCCCACTTAGTTTTGCCTCTTATCGTGGCGGGTTTTGCCAAAACTGCCACCCAACCCCAACACGCCCCTACCCTCACTGAATGGCTCACGGATTCCTTATTAAGCGATACCACCGCCGATTCCGCTACCCTGATTACTTGGGGCAAACCGCGTTTACCCATCTTACTCGGAGGCAATGCGGCAGATGTGGCAGCGGAACTTGCCCAACAAAGCCAATTAAGCAAAACCACCGCAGGCGCACTGCTCGCGCTTGCCGTGCCATTAGTATTCTGCACCTTGCGCCCTCTCGCCAACCAACGCCCCGCCCTATTAGCACAACTGAGCCAACAATACACTTGGCTCAATCAACAACTCAACCCTGCCATGCTCACCGCCTTAGGCATTGGCAATTTATATGGCTTGATGCACCAACTCAACAGCATGGCGCGTGTGGTTTAAACATAAAAAAAGCGGTTGGTATCGACCAACCGCTTTGCCAAACTTACGATGCTTCCTGCTTATCGCCATTCCAAGGCGCAACCTTAAACAGCAACAACATCCCTGGTACTGCCAAGAAAAAGCACAACCAAAAGAAGCTCACATAGCCCATAGCTTCAATCAGATAACCTGTTGCTGCATTAATAAACGTGCGCGGCACAGCAGACAAACTGGTAAACAATGCCAACTGCGTTGCCGTAAAAGCAGGATTCGTTTCACGCGCCATATACGCCACAAACGCAGCCGTACCCAAGCCTACACCCACCGCTTCTGCCGCAATCACCACCGCCAACCACAAACGCTCTTTAAACGTAATCACCTCAAACGGCCCCATATCCGCCAGCCACACAAAGCCCAAAATCGTAACAATCTGCACCAAGCCAAACAGCCACAACGCCTTATTAATGCCCAGCTTCAACATCCAAATGCCGCCCACAATGCCAAAAATCACTGCTGGCCATAAACCCGCATTTTTCGCAATCAAGCCCACATCGGTTTTACTGTAGCCCATATCCAAATAAAACGGCGTGGCTAAAGCCGTTGCCATACTGTCGCCCAGCTTATACAAAAAGATAAATGCCAACACCATCAGAGCTTGGCTCACCCCCTTGCGACTGAAAAACTCATTAAATGGCTCAATCACCGTTTGCATAAACGTTTTCGGCGCTTTGGGCGGCAATTCAGGTTCTTGTGCCAAAAATAAAGTCATAAACAAACCGGGGAGCATAAACAATGCCGTAATCATAAACACATTGTGCCAAGGCATCATATCCGCCAACACCAGCGACAACGACCCTGGAATCAATGCCGCAATCCGATACGCATTCACATGAATCGAATTGCCCAAGCCCAACTCATTATCCGTCAAAATCTCACGCCGATACGCATCCAACACAATATCTTGGCTGGCAGAAAAAAACGCCACCACCAAAGACAAACCCATAATCGTTTTAATATGCTCTTGCGGATTCAAAAACGCATATGCAGCTAATGTTATCAACAAACCAATTTGCGTAATCAACATCCAACCGCGTCGCCGCCCCAACACAGGCAGTTTCACCGCATCCATAATGGGCGACCACACAAATTTCCAAGTAAACGGCAAACCAATGAGGGCAAATAAACCAATCGTTTTCAAATCAATCTGCTCACTGCGCAACCACGCAGGAATCAAATTAATCAAAAAATACAAGGGTAAACCCGAAGTAAAGCCCGTAAAAATACAAATCAACATGCGACGCGTCAAAATCTGCTGCATCACACTTGGCTTGGTTTCAGTCATAAAACACCCACACTGCCGCATCACAACGGCATGATTAATCAAAACCGCTATTGTAGCAGAGAGCGTTTACTGATTCAGATTGCAGCAAACCTCTTTACCCTTTTCCACCTAATTGCCATCAGCGCAAATGAATTTCAGGCAACACAATCCGAATTTCCTGCTCGTCCTCCTCCCCTTGCCACAACACCACAAAATTCACCCAAGCCTGTTGTAAACGATAACCACGCTGCAAATAAGCCTGCAAACGCTGCCCAAATTGACGCGAAAACTTCACCACATATTGCCCAAAGTCATCTAAACAACCCACACTGTCCACCGCTAACGCCTGTCCTGCCATCAATGCCCGAATGGCTGGCTGGCAAAACCGAAAATGCCCCAAATACACATCACGATGTCCCAAATAAATCGTTAAAGGATAACGATAAACCACCCCTTTCGGTTCATATTCATCTACCACGTGTATGCCCTCTAATCCCCCTTCTTCATCTAAAACATGCCGATTACTAATCATAGACAACCGATTTTTAGCCCGTGTTAATGCCACATACAAAGTACGTTTCTTATCATCGTCCAAGGCTTGAAACCCATTTAAATACAAAAACACATGGTCAAATTCACGCCCTTTTGCCTTATGAATGGTGGAAACCGCCACCACATCACGCTGTACCCCATAAAAATCCTCCAATTTTGATTCACGAATAAACGTATCTAAATCCGATTGATATTTATGATGGGGATTCACTTGCTCAAATGCCGTAATCAAATTCAACACCCATTCCACATTACGGCTGTGTCCAAATCGCTCTCGCAACTGCGCCACCGCGCGATACCACGCATCAGGGCTAATAATTGACACCTGCGGATTCAAATTTAAAAAGTGCAAAAATATCCGCACTTCCAACAACTGATGTAAATTAAAACCCTCATTGCTTTGAATCAACTTGGCTGCAATGCCTTGTTGTTTCAGCAAACCTGCAATCTGAATGGCTTCTTCATTGGTTTGCGTTAATACACAACTGCTGCCTGCGCCCAACTGCTGTTGCAAATGTTGCAACAAACAGCCCATAGGGTTCACCCCATGATAACGAATATAATCAATCTGCCCATCTACCGATTGCAC
>JBHADP010000078.1:0-5500 GCA_041855125.1 Neisseria sp.
AGCCAAGGCAAAGTTACTTATGGCAAAACAGGCGAACAAAAAACCGAAAACACATCCAGCACCATATTGGATTTATTTGCCCTATCGTGGCAACTGGCAGCCACCGATGGCAGCTTGCCCGCAGGCATCAAAATCACCAATGGCAAACGCATTTATAACGTGAGCGGTTTAAACAAAGTAGGCAGCAGCAGCTTTTCTTTTAGCGGTGGTAAAACCCCCATCAACCAATACCGTATGCGGCGTGGCGACGATACCGTCAATTACGCCTTTGCCCCTGCTTTTGGCAATATCCCTGCCCAAATCCACTACACCGATGACGGTAAAACCTATCAACTCAAACTCAATGCACTTACCCTCAACGGGCAAAGCGTAAAACCCTAAATAACAGGGCAGTTCATCATGAACTGCCCTGTTAATTTAACGCTGACACCATTGTTTTTCACGCGGCATCCCATCACGATTACCATCCATTTTAGTGTTAGGACAATGTTGCAGAAAAAATGTGGCTTCCTCACATGTTTCAACACACAGGACGACACATAAAGCGTCGCCCTACGTGTTGCCCTGAAACAGAAGGGGTTACGCCCCTTCTGTTTGAACTATCCGCCATCAATGGCGGGGTTTCAACCGAAAAGGAAATTTGATAAAGTCATCTGCGAACCATGCGTTCTGCCATCACAGCGAAAACGCACACTACTTTTCGGTATATCAGATATCTTCTCCTGTTGTGCCTGATACTGTTGAACAGCCGCTTTACCCCACCATTGCCAAACACCCACTGCCCATGCCGCTATGATGATCCATTTCAACATCATAATTTCCTATTTGCACCTAAAACAGGTGCATTATAGAACGCACCTAAAATCGGTGCAATGCAAAACCTACGCCTATCTATTCACGCACCCGAACACATTTGGTTGCGCCAATTATTCATTCAACGCCGCTTACAATTAGGCTTATCTCAACGCGCCTTAGCAGAGCGGCTTAATGTGATCCACTCCTTTATTGGCAAAGTAGAAACAGGCGACAGACGATTAGACATTTTAGAATTTATCCTCTATTGCCAAGCCTTAGAATTATCTGCCGAAACCGTTTTACAGCAAATCCAACAACGTTTGGCAACATAAAAAACCTTGTATCACCATACAAACCATTTATTTTCAAATGAAAAACAAAGGGCTAAAATACGTTTTTAGCTAGCCTAAAAACCTGCTAGTGATTTTGTCTATGAAGGAAACCACTATGAAACCCATCTCCATCTTATCTCTTCTCCTCGCTGCTGCACCTTTCTTTGCACAAGCTGCCCCATCAGCTGACGAAGCAGCTATTCGCACACTCATCGCCAAACACTACAAGCGCCCCTTTGCTGCCGAACAATGCCAACTTACCGCACCCCCCAAAGGCAGCAGTTGGGCATCGCATAACATTGCCTATTGCATGAAACCCACCGCCAGCCATGCCGTAACGCGCAATGGCAAAACCACACGCTATGCGCTCTATACAGGCTTTGCCTACGACATCCAAGAAAAAAGCCGTAATGATGGGCATGCCGCATCAGGTTTGGCAGAATTATTTATCTTAGAAAAAACAGGTAGCACATGGACAATCAAATGGCACGGCAAAGACGAAGTGGGCGCATGGGGTCAAGCACCTGATAAAAAAGAATGGCGTTTCGTACAAATGGGTCAGCAAAACTGGGGTTATACCGCCGAAACAGGCTACACCGCACAAGGCGAAACCACCACAGGGCAATTTTATTTATTTTCCGATAATCGCAACCACATCCGCAGCAGCTATATCCCAACAGGCAGAGAAAACAGCGGCTATTATGGCGATTGCAAAGACTTCCAAGGCGAAGAAAAACGCAACTGCGAAAATAATCTAACCGCTTTAAATACCAAGCTCACATTCAATCGTAACACCACATCCCCATACGATATCTGGGCGATTGAAGCCAAACTAAGCGGAAAAGAGGGCAAAAAGCGCTATAACAATCAACCCTACTCCATACCCTACAACGGCAAAACCTACGCCGTCCCTAAAAACTATCCACTTTATATTGCCCCCTAACATCAAGTTTTCACTGTACAGCCATTTATTTTCTATTGGCAACCATATTTTCAGGCTACCTTTTTTGCACCATGCGCTCAAACACAGTAGCCTGAAAAACCCTATCTTGCCAAACCTTAGCATGACTCACAGAAACCGTTTTATACACAACATAAAAAAGCTGTTTGCATCACACAAACAGCTTTTTTCACCTTAAAAATCAGTCATACTGCATTTGCCATGCCACCGAGCCACCTGCTCGCATTGGCACCAGCTCCGCCCCCTCACCAAATGGCACACTTGCAGGCACTATTTGTGTTTGTTTGAGCAACGTGATGGTGCGAGGGTTTTCAGGTAAGCCATAAAAACGCGCACCATTTTGCGAAGCAAAGGCTTCCAATTTATCCAATGCGCCTGCTTGTTCAAACACCTCTGCATATAATTCAATCGCCGTTATCGCGCTAAACATACCCGCGCAGCCACACGCATTTTCTTTGGCGTGTTTAGGATGAGGCGCAGAATCGGTACCCAAGAAAAACTTATGGGCATATTCACCCGTAATCGCTTGCACTAAGGCTTGGCGATGGCTTTCGCGTTTTAAGACAGGCAAACAATAATGATGCGGGCGCACACCACCCACCAATAAATCATTGCGATTTAACATTAAATGCTGTGGCGTAACAGTGGCGGCAACATTCTCGCCTGCCTCACAAACTAATTGGGCGGCATCTGCCGTGGTAATGTGTTCAAACACCACTTTGAGATTCGGCACACGTTCTAATACAGGCTTCATCACGCGCTCAATAAACACAGCTTCACGGTCAAAAATATCAATTTCAGGGTCGGTTACTTCGCCATGCACCAAGAATAAGATACCTTGTGCTGCCATTTCCTCTAATACAGGAATCAGTTTAAATAAATCGGTTACGCCTGAATCTGAATTGGTGGTTGCACCTGCGGGATACAGTTTAAACGCCACAATGCCTGCGGCTTTGGCTTCACGCACGGTGTCGGGGGTGGTTTTATCGGTTAAATACAACGCCATTAAGGGTTCAAAAGCCAAGCCTTGTGGTACGGCTGCCAAGATTTGCTGTTTATACGCCAATGCTTGTTCCACGCTGGTAACAGGGGGTTTTAAGTTGGGCATAATCAGCGCACGCCCCATTTGGCGAGCGGTATAAGGAACAACGGCTTTCAAGGCTTCGCCATCGCGTACATGTAAATGAAAGTCATCGGGTTGAATCAGAGTAAGGGTTTGCATGGTGTGGGTTCCTTCTGAATTATTTATGTTTAACAACTAAGGTAAAAACGCCATCTTGTGCGCTGGATTGCAATAATTGATGCCCTGTTTGACGACAAAAGGCAGCAAAATCATCGGGCGCGCTGGCATCAGTGGCAAGCACAGTCAAAACATCATCGGCTCGCAGTTGGGCAAGGGCTTTTTTGGCACGCAAAATCGGCAAAGGGCATTTTAAGCCTGTTACATCTAAAGTTTGTTCAATCATGTCATCGCAAGGGGTTGTAAATCAGCTTTTATTATAACGTGCTGGTGTTACAATGACAGCTTATTGTCGGTTTTTATCAGGACGGTTTATGCGCCTATTGTTATTACCTTTATTGTTTTTATCGCTCCATTCTGCTTATGCCACAGGGTTTAATCAAAAAAACACCCTCACCAACACGCGCTATGTGGAAACAGAAGCCGATAAAGCAAGGCTCACCTTTACAGAATCCGATGAAGCCCTGCCCGCTTTTCCCCCTGAAAACACACGTTGGCAGGCTTTATATGTAAACCCTTCATTTAGCAAACACGCTTTAGTGGCATTAGACAGCATTTATTTAGCCCCCGACCAAACGGTACGCTATATTCTAAATGTGCGTTCCACACAAGGTATTGATAATTTAAGTGTCGAAGCCTTATATTGTTCTCCCACCACGCTACAGCCCAAAAAATCTTCTTATAAAACCTATGCGTATGGCGACCCGATTAATCGCCGTTGGATTGTGGCGCGGAATGCCCAATGGAAAGAAATAGGCTCTATTTTAAACAGCGCCGACCCTGTACGCGGTGTGTTATACAAAGCTTGGTGTGTAGATGGTTTACCGCAAACACAAGCGGGATTGGTACAACGTGTGCAAGAATTAGGCGGTCGGGTGCCTGAATCGGGCAAACAGGTTCGCCACAAATAAAAAAACAGCCATCTGCATGATTCAGATGGCTGTGATGTTTTAAGATTCAGACGCAGTATCCAATTTTTGTGCGCCTTGGGTTTGTTTGATTGTTTGCTGCAAATAAGCGGTTAAATAGTCCAACATATTACCCGATTCACGTTGTAACAACACTTGTCGCATCATTGCCATTTGCTGTTCAGCCTGTTCAGGCAATTTCACCGACTGCACTTCCATCAACACAGGCACAGGCAAGCCTTCTAACAACACATAAGCAGGTTTCCCATTCGCAGGACGCGCTTTAATCATGGCATCAAAGGCTTGTGGTGGCATACGCATACGCGCTTGTTCTGCATTCAAGGTTTCCACAGGCGACCACACCAAATCCACTTTACGGTTGCCTTTCAAATCTTGCAAGGCTTGATTGGCTTTATTTTTAGCGGTTTGCGTGGCTTGTTCCACAATATAAGCCATTTTCACCAGCTCTTTTACTGCACTAAACGGCTCCAGTTTTTGCTCACGCACTTCTGTGGCACGCACCACCCACACCGCATCACCCACCGTAATAGGTTCAGAGTTATGCTTTTTCTTCAACACTTCATCGCCAAACAAGGCTTCCACCAATTCAGCAGGCATTTTATTTTCTTCTGCCACCTGCTTACTGATCCAATTATTTTCCGTTTCCAATTTTAAATTCAATTTTTTGGCAACGGCTTCTAAACTATTGGGATTGGCAAATGCCTCTTCTGCCAAAGTTTCCCGCATTTTCACTAAGGCTTGCTGCGCTTTTTGCTGTTTCAACTCCGCTTCCAAACGCGCTTTATCTTGTTCAAACGAAGGCGCACCTTGAATATTCAACACACGAATAATATGAAAACCCGATGGCGTTTCCACCAATTCACTCACTGCGCCTTTTTCTAACTGAAATGCTGCCGTTTCAAACGCCGCAGGTAAGCCACTATTTTTCGACAACAGCCCCAAGCTGCCGCCATTGGCTGCCGTTTCTGTGTCTTGTGAATACTGTTTTGCCAATGCTGCAAAACTATCGGGCTTGGCTTTCACTTGTGCCAACACCTTTTCCGCTTCCGCTTTTACCTTTGCCTTATCCGCCCCTTCCGTTACCGCCAGCATAATATGCGCCACTTCACGTTGCGGTTCAGCCGATTTACTGGCTTGCTCAAACGCTTTTTTCAATTCCTCTTCTGTTACCGTTTGCTTCTCTGCCAAATCCTTAGCCGATAAAGCAATATATTGAAACTTCACCGCTTGTGGCAACGTATAA
>JBHADP010000079.1:0-8924 GCA_041855125.1 Neisseria sp.
AAATTCCCCACTGCTGCCTCCCGTAGGAGTCTGGGCCGTGTCTCAGTCCCAGTGTGGCGGATCATCCTCTCAGACCCGCTACTGATCGTCGCCTTGGTAGGCCTTTACCCCACCAACTAGCTAATCAGACATTGGCCGCTCGAATAACGCGAGGTCCGAAGATCCCCCGCTTTCCTCCTCAGAGCGTATGCGGTATTAGCTTACCTTTCGGCAAGTTATCCCCCATTACTCGGTACGTTCCAATGCGTTACTCACCCGTTCGCCACTCGCCGGCAGAAGTGCAAGCACCTCCCCGCTGCCGTTCGACTTGCATGTGTAAAGCATGCCGCCAGCGTTCAATCTGAGCCAGGATCAAACTCTTATGTTCAATCTCTAACTTAATAACTTCTGGTCTGCTTCAAAGAAACTGACAAAGAATAGATAAATCTACATCTTGTCTGTTTTTGTCGCAGTGTGAGGCTTGAAGCACTCACACTTATCGGTAATCTGTTTGTTAAAGAGCAAAGACCGTTATTATAGCATGCTAGATTTTTTTGTCAAATTAATTTAACAACCAACTGCTAGAACAACTGCTGCTGTGCAGCGAAAAACCGAACTATACGCACCTTACTCAGCATTGTCAATCAATCCAGCACAAAAAAAATTCAACCAAAAACAAAGCTCACTGTTTTATTTGAAAATTTTGTTTGCTAAATGGGAAAAATGGGATGCTAGATGAAGTTTTCTTTTAAATGGGTGTACAATGCGATTTTTTTTGGAAGTTGTTGTTATTATGTTTCGTACTTTGTTGGGTGGTAAGATTCATCGTGCCACGGTTACTGAAGCGGATTTGAATTATGTGGGCAGTATTACGGTAGATCAGGATTTGCTGGATGCGGCAGGCATTTGTGTTAATGAGAAGGTGCAGGTGGTTAATAATAATAATGGTGCGCGCTTTGAAACTTATACGATTTCAGGGGAACGTGGGAGTGGCGTGGTGTGTTTGAATGGGGCGGCGGCGCGTTTGGTGCAAAAGGGGGATGTGGTGATTATTATGTCGTATGTGATGTTGTCTGAGCCTGAAGTTGCCGCACATGAACCTAAGGTGGTATTGGTGGATGAGCATAATCGGGTGCGCGATGTGATTCATTATGAACCTGCTCATTGTGTGTTGTAAGTTGATTGAATAAAAAAAACAGGCAATTTGATATTGCCTGTTTTTTATGCTTTATTGGTTCGCTGCGCGGGCTAAGGCTGCACCGCGACTGCGAACTTGGGCAGCAGGTTTGCTAGCAGGCATACCGCGTTCTGCTTTCACTTTGGCAATCATTTCGTTTACTTTTTGCATATTTTGTTCCCAATCAGGGCTGGTAAATTTCATTTGGTATTTACCGCCTACAATAACGGTGGGTGTGCCTTGAATATTGTATTGATTGGTTAAATCTGCCATTTGCTTGGCTTGTGCTTGGTTGCTGAATGAATCGTATGCAGCAATCAGTTTTTTGCCATCAAAGGTGGTTTGGGCAGCTGCCCATTTTTTGAATGTGGCTTCGTCTTCTAAGGCGATTTGTTGTTCAAATTTGGCTTGGAAAACGGCATTATCGGCTTGGTATTTTAAACCTGAGCTGTTTACTGCGGCTGCCACTCGCGCTAAATTGGTTTGCCCTGCGTCCCACACAACATGAATGGGGCGTAGGTAAACGTCTTTTGACCATGTTTTAGCGTGTTTTAGTAACACGGGATTTAAATGGTAGCAATGTATGCAGGTATAGGAGAAAAATTCGGTTACTTCGACTTTATCGGCTTGTTGTTGTGCAACTGGTTTTGCCAATACGATGTAGTCTTGTCCTTCTACTACTGCCGCTTGGCTAGATAATGCCATACCTAAAGCCATCACTGCCGCCAAATAGGTTGTTTTTAGTTTCATTATGTTTCCTTAAATTCGTTGTTATTCAGAACGCTCAAAGCTATCTACGCCATTTTGTTGCAAGGTTTTGCGGGTTTCGGCTGCTGATTCTTTGCTGCTAGGCGCGGTTTGAACGCGATACATGGTTTGTCCTTTCACTTCTGCTTGGACAATATTGGCATTCACGCCCATCATGGCTAATTTAGCTCGTTGGCTTTCAGCCGCATCACGATTGCCATACGCTCCCGCTTGTACCACGGTTTTGCTCTCACCTTGACGGCTGCTCTTTTCCGCTTTGCCACTTAATGCGGCTTCGGCTTTTTTGCGTTCTTGCTCTTTCGCGACGGCTTCACGGCGTGCTTGTTCACGCGCTTTTTCTACATTGCCACTTTCCAAAATTTGCTCTGGGCTGGGTTTTTCTTCTTTGGGTGCTTTAGCCGTTTTAGGTTTGGGTTCAGCTTTGGGCGTTTCGGCTTTAGGCGGAGTTTTGACTACCACAGGCGGCTTAGGCGTGCTGGGTTTGGGTTCATTGAATTGTGCTTTAGGTGGTGTGCTTACAGGGGGGACAACAACAGGCGTTGTTGGTTGAGCCACAGTTGGTTTGGCTTCTGAAGCAGGCGATGAAGCGGTCATTTCTATATCTTCTGGTAACACTTCTGGGCTGGCAGGTGTTTCAGTAGGCGTAGGCACGCTAGAAGCAGGCTCTTGCTTAGGCGTTAAGATTTCAGGCACTGGCAATTCTTTTTGCACCGTAGGTTCTTTAAAATCATTTGAACTGCCACGGTTTAACCAATACACCACCGCACCAATAATCACGGTTGCCAGCAGCAACCCCATCATAAAACCAGACAGACCTTGACCGTATTGTTGTTTTGCGTTCATAAAACACCTTAAAATTTTCTTCATACAAGCTGCAAACGCGATTCCAATTTGCAGCGGTCATCTATTCTAGCAAAGATTATTTCATTTTGCTGTGAACCTTTACATAGCCCTGCGGAAACTTACCGCTCGTAACACATGAGCGCGTTGAACGGTGTGGTCATCTGCCAAATCGGCTAGAGTACGCGCCACGCGCAATATACGATGAAAGCCCCGCGCAGAAAGCGACAGTTTTTCCAATAATTCACCCAATGCAGTTTGCGCATCAGGGCTAATATGAGCGCAAGTTGCCAATTCGGTTACCGTTAATTGGGCATTGGTTTTGCCTTGTCGTGCCAACTGTTTTTCACGCGCTTTTAATACTCGTGCTAACACTTGGGCGCTGCTTTCGCCTTGTTGCGATTGCGTTAATTCATGAGCAGGAATACTGGGAACTTCTATCACCAAGTCCATACGGTCTAGCAAAGGCCCTGAAATTTTATCGCGATAGCGTTGCACACTTTCGGGTGTACAACGACAAGGCTTAACGGCATGTCCCAAATAACCACACGGGCAAGGATTCATAGCCGCTACCAACTGAAAACGCGCAGGATAAACCGCTTGCCGAGCCGCTCGTGAAAGATGAATTTCGCCACTTTCTAATGGCTCGCGCAATACTTCTAATACTTTGCGGTCAAATTCAGGCAATTCATCTAAAAATAACACGCCATGATGTGCCAAGGAGATTTCACCCGGACGAGGGTCGGAGCCACCGCCTACCAATGCCGCCGCACTGGCGCTGTGATGCGGGCTACGAAATGGGCGTTGTGTGTTTAAATCTTGTTGATATTGTGGCAATAAAGAACGCAACGCCCACACTTCAATCAGCTCAGCATGATTTAAGGGCGGCAAAATGCTGGGCAACCGTTGCGCCAACATGGATTTACCCGTCCCTGGGGATCCCATCATCAATAAACTATGCCCACCTGCTGCGGCAATTTCTAAGGCAAATCGTGCCGTTTGTTGCCCTTTCACATCTTGCAAATCGGGTAATGATGCCATTTGATTAGGCAATGCAGCAGATGGCTGTGCCAAACTCAAGGGCGTGGTGCCGTTTAAATGTGCCACTACTTGCAGCAAGCTGTCTGCACCATACGCTTCCACATTAGGCATCACCGCCACTTGTGTCGCATTGCTACTGGGCAAAATAAATGCGCGTTTGGCTTGTGCGCCTTGCCATGCCATTGCCAATGCACCGCGTATAGGGCGCACTTTACCCGACAATGCCAATTCCCCTGCCAACTCATAATTTGCCAACTGATTAGGCAATACTTGCCCCGATGCCGCTAAAATACCAATCGCAATGGGCAAATCAAACCGTCCCGATTCTTTGGGTAAATCAGCAGGTGCCAAATTAACCGTGATTTTTTTCGCAGGAAACTCAAAACCACTTTGCAAAATGGCTGCCCGCACACGGTCGCGACTTTCTTTCACTTCCGTATCGGGCAAACCCACAATATTAAATTGTGGTAAACCGTTGGCTAAGTGAGCTTCCACTTCCACCAACGGCGCATTCATGCCGCTTAAAGCGCGGCTATACACAAGGGCTAAAGACATTATTCTGCCTGTTTAGGCACATCTGGGCTATCGGCTGCTACCTCTTCCACAAGCTCTGTTTCCACCACCGCAAGAGCTTGGCTGGCTTCCAAACGCGCCAAACGTTCTTCCAATTCAACCAATTTTGTGCGTGTTTTAATCAACACTTGCTGCTGAATATCAAATTCTTCGCGTGTAACCAAATCCATTTTATTAAACGCACTGCCCAACATGGCTTTCACATTTTTTTCCACATCTTTTGCAGGGCTATTGGCAATCGTTTCACCAATTTTAGCAGAGACTTCTTCAAACAATTTTTGACCAATCATGATTCACTTCCTTTCTAAACGAATGTAAGGTGCAACTTATTTTGCCACAAATTCCACCTGATAAACCTGTTTATCCAACTGAATATCGGCTAAAAAATCATGGCGCGATTCTGTGCATAATGGCAAACGAATATTGCGTCCCCACCACACCCCTTGTTCCAAGCGCAAATCATAACGATTAAAACCCATATCCATGTCTTTCATCGCAAAACTAATCGCCACTTGCTGCACCGCCGCATCAACCTGTTCCACCCGAACATCAAAAGGCGTTTGCACCCCTAATGTTTCACCAAATGTGAGTACCGCACCATTGGGTAAACGGCAACCTGCTTGCACATCACATTGCACCTGTTCTACAGCAGGCTGTTGCTGTTGCCACCATTGCAATAACCACAACTTACTTGCCGCAAATATCAGCAACAACACACCCGCCAGCAGCCATTTTTGCTTAGGATTCATACCCAATCCGTTTCATCATTTACCACCACCGCATGAGCGCCTGCTGCCAACCAACTTGCCTGATAACGTTCAACTAAACCAGTATCCGCATATACCAACAAAGGCAATGCCACGCCCATGTGTAATTGCTGCGATACCTGTTGTGCCGCAACATCATCTTGCACCTGCCACAGCAACACATCTGCATCTTGCGAAGCGGCAAATTCTGCTGCATTGCGCACCACCACCCACACACTATGGGCTGTGGGCAACTTGCCTAAAGTTTGCACCTCATCTTGCGTCAGCAACACCGCTTGACTATGCCCTTCAGCGCGGGAATAAGGCAACACCCGATATTCACCCGCACCATTATGCCCCACCAAACCTTGTTGCAAATTGCCTCTGAAAGCAGTAGGCACCGCCAATGCCGCCAAAATTGAACCATTCGCAGGCAACATCGGCGACACATCAAAATCCCCTGCTCGTTGCCAAGACCATTGTTGCCCTTCTTTAGCTTGCACTTCGCCCGACCAATCGTTTGCCGTAATCCAAAAAAAGCGCAAATGTACATGAGCATGTTCATAAACATGAACCTTAGTGAGCCATGGTTTGGCACGATGAATGGTAATACCTAATTCTTCAGCAAACTCACGTTGCAAAGCGGCAAACTCACTTTCATTTGCCTCCACCTTGCCACCCGCAAATTCCCAATAGCCTGCATACGGCTTGCCTTCAGGGCGAGAACTCAACAAATAATCCCCTGCCTGATTCAACACCACACCTGCTACCACTCTCACCCAAGGGCGACTCACTTGCTCTACCATTTTCACCTATCGTTCTGCAACTGCAAACGCTAACACATGCTCGCCCTCATCACTGAGCGACAAATGCACATAGCGTACACCTTGTTGCGCCAACCAACGTTGCAACACAGGTTCATAAAAAAATTCAGGTTTACCCGATTCATGATGCCCCACACCAATATTGCGTAAAGTAACAGGCGAATGCAAACCTGTTCCCACCGCCTTAGCAAACGCCTCTTTAGCGGCAAATCGTTTGGCAATAAAATTGGCTTGATTATTTGCTTGCGCCAATTCCTCTTGCTCAATAGGGTGCAACACATGATTGGCTAAATTTTGCCCATATTTTTGATACAAATTTTCAATGCGTTTGAGTGCGACTAAATCGTTTCCAATCCCGTAAATCATTTACTTATCTCCCCAATCAATTACACTTAATAAGGCAAAGAACGCGCCTTAAACATCACATCCTTCATTTGCCGAATCGCTTCAGGCAAACCCAAAAAAACCGCTTGAGCGATCAATGAATGACCAATATTCAATTCACGAATCGCCAAAATACGCGCAATCGGCGTTACATTATGAATGGTTAAACCATGCCCTGCATTGACCACCAAGCCCAAATCGCTGGCAAAATGTGCGCCTTCTTCAATACGAGCCAACTGATGTTGTTGCTCGGCATGCGTTTCTGCTTCTGCATACGCGCCCGTATGCAATTCAATCACAGGTGCACCCACCTCTTTAGCGGCTTGAATTTGTGCTTCATCGGCATCAATAAACAAGGATACACGAATCCCTGCTTCCGTTAAAATGCGTGTAAACCGTGCCACTTTTTCTTGTTGTGCCAACACATCCAAACCGCCTTCAGTGGTAACTTCTTGCCGCTTTTCAGGCACCAAACACACATCTTGCGGCATCACTTGCAAAGCGTTATCCAACATTTCTTCTGTTAATGCCATTTCCAAATTCATGCGCGTACGAATCGCCTGTTTAATGGCAAACACATCGGCATCTTTAATATGACGGCGGTCTTCACGCAAATGCAAAGTAATTAAATCCGCACCATGTGTTTCCGCTATTAATGCCGCTTCCAATGGACTGGGGTAAGAAGTGCCACGCGCATTACGCAACGTGGCTACATGGTCAATATTGACACCTAAAAGCATATTTTTTCCTTTCTTTGCCGTCATCAAAGCGACAGCCAACGGGGTAATTGCTGCATTTGTTGCCAGATTTGCCGCGATTGAATCCCTTGTGGCACATAAAAATCCAATAACATTCGATTTAATTGCAACACCTGTTGCAAAGCCTCACTATTGGTTAAACACGCTTGCTGCAACTGCCACAACGTCTTACCACGCACCACCACGCCCACATCCGCCGCCATCCCTCGTTCACGCGCATACGCTAAACGCATCACAGGAAACTGCGGACGCAGCCAATAATCTTGTTCCGCCACAATCGGCTGCCCTGCATCATCACACGTTAAATCAGGTGCCAAACCCAATTCACGCAACAAACGCCACTCAAATATTCGCAAGGCTGCCAAATGATTATCGCTGCCACAAATGGCTTGCATCACGTCCACCAAAGCATCGTATAACGCAGGGTGGGGGTCTTCACGCGCCGTGAGCTTAAGCAACAACTCATTCACATATAAACCACTCAACAAGGCTTTACCTTGTGGCTGCGCCCAACCGCCTAACCATTCTGCCCGATGCAGCGTTTTATAGTCTTGCGTGCCATACCATGATGTACTGATGGGTACAAACGACACCAACACACCCCGCAATTCACTTTGGCGTTTACGCGCACTGCGTGCCAACAAGCCCACGCGCCCATAATCACGACTCCACACTTCCAAACGCAAACTGCTTTCACGCCACGGCACAGTTGCCAACAAAAAAACAGGCTGATGATTCACACGATGAGAACGAGACGGCATAATGGCAACGAGATTTAAATTGCGGCAGATTATACTTGATTTTGTTCATCACGTTGATGTGATGACATTGAAATGACACGACTGCCAAGAGATTAAGCAGCTTATGTTGTAGAAATACGCAATCCGCGTTCCCCAACTCAACCTAAACAGTCTGCTTACCCATGAATACCCCACTCAACATAAGGAACACATCATGTCAAAACATTTATTCATCTTAGCCATCATGGCACTCAGCACACATTTTGCCCACGCAGATGATGCCGATGCCAAAGCCCGCCAACAATATATGAAAGAATGGCGCGGATTAAACAAACAAATGGGCGATATTTTGAAAAAAAGCACCGCTCAAACCTTTCCCAGCCAAGAATTTGCCCAATTAGCTGCCCAACTGAAAGCCACCGCAGATGAACCATGGCAACACTACACCGCAGGCAGTCGAGGCGATGCCACCGCAGCCGTTTGGGAACAGCCACAAGCCTTCCGAGCCGCCATCAAACAATTCAATGATGCCGTTACCGCCTTAGACCAAGCCGCCAAACGCCATCATTACCCCGCCATTCAAACGGCTTTTGGACAAGTGGGACAAAGCTGCAAATCCTGTCATAAACAATTTAAAGATTAAAAAACAGGCGTGAAGATATTCATCCTCACGCCTATTGAATTAACGAAAATGCAAAATTGCCCAACCTTTTGCCAATGCCTCTGCCTGCAACACCTCATCAGGATTCACCGCCACAGGCTCATCCACCAAACGCAATAAGGGCAAATCGTTTTTTGAATCGCTGTAAAAATAAGTTTTACCATAACTGGCTAAGGTTTCGCCTCGCGCTGCCAGCCATTCATTTAAACGGGTGATTTTGCCTTCTTTTAAACTGGGTGTGCCGATGTAATTGCCTGTGTAATTGCCTTGGGCATCGGTTTCTAGCTGTGTACCAATGATGTGGTGGATGCCAAATAAATGGCAAATGGGCGTGATGATAAATTCATTGGTAGATGAAATCACGAGCAGTTCATCGCCTGCCTCACGATGGCTTGCCACCAGTTGTTTTGCCATATCAGAGATATGGGGTTCG
>JBHADP010000080.1:0-27950 GCA_041855125.1 Neisseria sp.
CGTAGTAACAGGTCGTGTAGAGCGCGGTATCATCAAAGTAGGCGAAGAGATTGAAATCGTTGGTTTGAAAGAAACCCAAAAAACCACTTGTACTGGCGTGGAAATGTTCCGCAAACTGTTAGACGAAGGTCAAGCAGGCGACAACGTAGGTGTATTGTTGCGCGGTACCAAACGTGAAGACGTAGAACGTGGTCAAGTATTGGCTAAACCTGGCACCATCACCCCACACACCAAGTTCAAAGCAGAAGTATATGTATTGAGCAAAGAAGAGGGTGGTCGTCATACTCCATTCTTCGCTAACTACCGTCCACAATTCTACTTCCGTACGACTGACGTAACTGGCGCGGTAACTTTGGAAGAAGGCGTTGAAATGGTAATGCCAGGCGAAAACGTAGCCATTACCGTAGAATTGATTGCACCTATCGCTATGGAAGAAGGCTTGCGCTTTGCGATTCGTGAAGGTGGTCGTACCGTAGGTGCGGGCGTTGTATCTACTATCATTGCTTAAGGATATTGAGAAATGGCTAACCAAAAAATCCGTATCCGTTTAAAAGCGTATGATTACAGCTTGATTGACCGTTCTGCACAAGAAATCGTTGAAACTGCTAAGCGTACTGGCGCTGTGGTAAAAGGTCCAATTCCTTTGCCAACTAAAATTGAGCGTTTCAATATCTTGCGTTCTCCACACGTTAATAAAACGTCTCGTGAGCAGTTGGAAATTCGCACTCACTTGCGTTTGATGGACATTGTGGACTGGACTGACAAAACCACTGATGCTTTGATGAAACTCGACTTGCCTGCTGGCGTGGATGTGGAAATTAAAGTTCAGTAATCAGATTTAAGCTGATGTCTGACACCTCAAATCTTTTAGGATTTGAGGTGTTTTTTTGGGTGGAAAATGAGTGTGGTATGAATGAGTATGTGAGTAGGGTTGATTCTTGAAAACAAAAAGTTTTTCTTGAAAAACTTTTTAAAAATATGGTATATTAAATGGCTTGGCATTTTGCCAAGTCTATTTTTTGTCCAATGGTCAATCAATCGTAATTGACCCCTTTCGTTAAAAAAGGAAAATAATCATGACTTTAGGTCTGGTTGGACGCAAAGTAGGTATGACCCGCGTGTTTACTGAACAGGGTGTTTCAATTCCTGTAACCGTGTTGGAAATGTCTGCTAACCGCGTCACTCAAGTAAAATCCAAAGATACTGACGGCTACACTGCTGTACAAGTTACCTTTGGTCAGAAAAAAGCAAATCGTGTTAATAAAGCCCAAGCAGGTCATTTTGCTAAAGCAGGTGTAGAAGCGGGTCGTGGCTTGGTTGAATTTGCAGTTTCTGAAGAAAAATTGGCTGAATTAAAAGCAGGCGACCAAGTAACTGTTGCCATGTTTGAAGCTGGTCAATTGGTTGATGTTACTGGTACTTCAAAAGGTAAAGGCTTTTCAGGTACGATTAAACGTCATAACTTTGATTCTCAACGTACTTCACACGGTAACTCTCGTTCGCACCGCGTGCCAGGTTCGATTGGTATGGCGCAAGACCCCGGTCGTGTATTCCCTGGTCAACGCATGGCAGGTCAATACGGTAACACTAAATCTACCGTACAAAACTTGGAAATCGTGCGTGTTGATGTTGAACGCAACTTGTTGTTGGTTAAAGGTGCCGTTCCTGGTGCCGTAAACAGCGATGTAGTGGTGCGTCCTAGCGTGAAAGTAGGTGCGTAATGGAATTAAAAGTAATCAACGCTCAAGGTCAAGTTTCAGGTAGCTTGAATGCTTCTGATGCTTTGTTTGCTCGCGAATACAATGAAGCATTGGTGCATCAATTGGTTACTGCGTTTTTGGCAAATGCCCGCATCGGTAGCCGTTCACAATTGACTCGCGCTGAAGTGAAGCATTCAACCAAAAAACCATGGCGTCAAAAAGGTACAGATCGTGCGCGTTCTGGTATGACTTCTTCTCCATTATGGCGTAGTGGTGGTCGTGCGTTCCCTAATAAACCTAATGAAAACTTCACTCAAAAAGTGAACCGTAAAATGTACCGTGCAGGTATGGCTGCGATTTTGTCGCAGTTGGTGCGCGATGAACGCTTGTTTGTGGTAGAAGAATTGTCTGCTGCGACTCCTAAAACCAAGGCGTTTGCGGAACAAGTGAAAAACATGGGTTTGGAACAAGTATTGTTTGTAACCAAACAGTTAGACGAAAACGTTTATCTGTCTTCACGCAATTTGCCAAACGTATTGGTTTTGGAAGCTCAACAAATTGATCCTTACAGCTTGTTGCGCTACAAAAAAGTGGTCATCACTAAAGATGCGGTTGCACAGTTAGAGGAGCAATGGGTATGAATCAACAACGCCTGATGAAAGTAATTTTGGCTCCCGTTGTGTCTGAAAAGAGCAACTTGTTGGCTGAAAAACGCAATCAAATGACTTTCAAAGTGTTGCCAGATGCCACTAAGCAGGAAATTAAAGCTGCTGTTGAATTGTTGTTTGGTGTAGAAGTGGCTGCTGTTACCACCACTACGACTAAAGGTAAAGTAAAACGTTTTGGTCGTACCATTGGTCGTCGCAGCGATGTGAAAAAAGCTTATGTGAGCCTGGTTGCCGGTCAAGAGTTGGACTTGGAAGCCGCTGCCGCAGCTGCTGATAAGGAATAAGTAGAATGGCTATTGTAAAAATGAAGCCAACCTCTGCTGGTCGTCGCGGCATGGTTCGCGTAACCACTGAAGGTTTGCACAAAGGCGCACCTTATGCTGCGCTGGTTGAGAAGAAAAACTCAACTGCGGGTCGTAACCATAATGGTCATATCACGACTCGCCACAAAGGTGGTGGTCACAAACATCACTACCGTGTAGTGGATTTCAAACGTAATAAAGACGGTATCCCTGCTAAAGTTGAACGCATTGAATACGATCCTAACCGCACTGCACACATTGCTTTGTTGTGCTATGCCGATGGTGAGCGTCGTTACATCATTGCACCTCGTGGTATCAAAGCAGGTGCGGTGTTGGTGTCAGGTGCTGAATCTGCAATTAAAGTGGGTAACACTTTGCCTATCCGCAATATCCCAGTGGGTACAACCATTCACTGTATCGAGATGAAACCCGGTAAAGGCGCACAAATCGCGCGTTCTGCTGGTGCTTCTGCGGTATTGTTGGCTAAAGAAGGTGTGTATGCTCAAGTTCGCTTGCGTTCTGGTGAAGTGCGTAAAATCCATGTGGATTGCCGTGCGACCATCGGCGAAGTGGGTAACGAAGAGCAAAGCCTGAAGAAAATTGGTAAAGCCGGTGCCAATCGTTGGCGTGGTATTCGCCCAACTGTACGCGGTGTGGTAATGAACCCAGTTGACCACCCACATGGTGGTGGTGAAGGTCGTACAGGTGAGGCTCGTGAGCCAGTTAGCCCATGGGGTACACCATCTAAAGGCTACCGTACTCGTAATAATAAACGCACGGACAATATGATTGTTCGCCGCCGTTACTCAAATAAAGGTTAATTAATATGGCTCGTTCATTGAAAAAAGGCCCATATGTAGACCTGCATTTGCTGAAAAAAGTAGATGCGGCTCGTGCAAACAACGACAAACGTCCAATTAAAACTTGGTCTCGTCGTTCTACCATTTTGCCTGACTTTATTGGTTTAACCATCGCTGTACACAATGGTCGCACTCATGTGCCTGTATTTATCAGCGACAACATGGTTGGTCATAAATTAGGTGAGTTCTCATTGACCCGTACCTTTAAAGGCCACTTGGCTGATAAAAAGGCTAAGAAGAAATAAGGGATAAAACATGAGAGTATCTGCATCACATAAAAATGCCCGTATTTCTGCACAAAAAGCCCGTTTGGTAGCAGATTTGATTCGTGGCAAAGACGTTGCCCAAGCCTTGAATATCTTGGCATTCAGCCCTAAAAAAGGTGCTGAGTTGATTAAAAAAGTGTTGGAGTCTGCTATTGCAAACGCAGAGCATAACGAAGGCGCTGATATCGATGAGTTGAAAGTTGTAACCATTTATGTGGATAAAGCCGCATCATTGAAACGCTTCCAAGCTCGTGCCAAAGGTCGTGGTAACCGCATTGAGAAACAAACTTGTCATATCAATGTGACAGTGGGTAACTAAGGAAAAGCTATGGGACAAAAAATTCATCCGACTGGCTTTCGCCTAGCGGTAAACAAAGATTGGTCATCTAAATGGTTTGCGAAAAGCACCGAGTTTTCGACTGTCTTGAAACAAGATATTGATGTTCGCGATTATTTACGTAAGCGTTTGGCTAATGCCTCTGTGGGTCGCGTTGTGATTGAGCGTCCAGCTAAATCAGCTCGCATTACCATTCATTCTGCTCGTCCAGGTGTGGTGATTGGTAAAAAAGGTGAGGATATCGAAGTATTAAAACGTGATTTGCAAAACCTGATGGGTGTGCCTGTTCACGTTAATATTGAAGAAATCCGTAAACCTGAATTAGACGCGCAAATCATTGCAGATGGCATTGCACAACAATTGGAAAAACGTGTGCAATTCCGCCGTGCGATGAAACGTGCGATGCAAAACGCCATGCGCGTGGGTGCAAAAGGCATCAAAATCATGACTTCTGGTCGTTTGAATGGTGCGGACATTGCGCGTAGCGAATGGTATCGTGAAGGTCGTGTGCCTTTGCATACTTTGCGTGCTAATGTGGATTATGCAACCAGCGAAGCGCACACTACTTATGGTGTGATTGGTCTGAAAGTTTGGGTATATACTGGCGAAGGCAAAGAAGTTGCTCAAGCCAAACCTGAGCAAGAAAACAAACGCAGAAAGGGTGGTCGAAATGCTGCAGCCAACTAGAATGAAATACCGCAAACAGCATAAAGGCCGCAACACAGGTATTGCAACTCGCGGTAATGCTGTGAGCTTTGGTGATTTTGGTTTGAAAGCTGTGGGTCGTGGTCGTTTAACTGCGCGTCAAATCGAAGCGGCTCGTCGTGCAATGACTCGCCATATTAAACGTGGTGGTCGCATTTGGATTCGTGTATTCCCTGATAAACCGATTACTGAAAAACCTATCCAAGTTCGTATGGGTGGCGGTAAAGGTTCAGTAGAATACTATGTTGCCGAAATCAAACCAGGTAAAGTATTGTATGAAATGGATGGCGTAGCAGAATCTTTGGCACGCGAAGCCTTTGCTTTAGCAGCCGCTAAACTGCCCATCCCCACTGTGTTTGTAACCAGACAGGTAGGTAAATAATGAAAGCCAATGAATTGAAAGACAAGTCAGTTGAGCAACTGAATGCCGACTTGCTCGACCTGCTGAAAGCACAATTCGGCCTGCGCATGCAACACGCTACTGGTCAGTTGGGCAATACCAGTGAGTTGAAAAAAGTACGTCGCAATATTGCTCGTATTAAAACCGTTTTAACTGAAAAAGGTGCGAAATAATGAGCGAAGCGAAAAATGTTCGTACTTTGCAAGGCAAAGTAGTTAGCGACAAAATGGACAAAACGGTTACCGTTTTGGTTGAGCGCAAAGTAAAGCACCCTTTATATGGTAAAGTGATTCGCCGTTCAACTAAGATTCACGCACATGATGAGCAAAACCAATATGGTATTGGCGATATCGTGATGATTGAAGAGAGCCGTCCTTTGTCAAAAACCAAATCTTGGGTGGTAAAAGAGTTGGTTGAGAAAGCGCGTACTGTTTAATAAACAGATGTTGAGATAGAAAGCGAAGTTTGCCTGAATGGCAACTTCGCTTTTTTGTTTGTTAGGGAGAGAAAAGGATTAGGGTTTGTGTTTGGGCAGGCGTTTGAGTGAAAATTGTAAAAATTCTACAAAATGATATGCCCAGTGCATTTCATGATGAATTTTGTTTGCCATGATGCGCAAATTGAGGTGGTCTAAAGGTGTGCCTGTACGCAATAAGGCTTGATAATAGTTTAAAGTGCAATCAATGTAGGCTTGATTCATGTTGGAAATAAAGTGTGAATCGACTTCATCGCCTTCTTTTGTTCCCACTTGGATATAAACGCTGCTATCAGGGTGTAAGGGGTGTTGATGGATAAAGCGTAAGAAATCAGGCTCGCTAAACCACGATGCGAGGGAAAACACGCCTAAATGTCCAAAAATATGTGGATAAGCTGCACCCATATAAGCGGTAATGATGCCTCCCATTGAGCTGCCTGCTAACAAGGTGTGTTCACGTTGAGGTTTGGTGCGATAGTGTGAATCAATAAAGGGTTTGATGGTTTCCACAACCCATTTACCATATTCCATGCCCAATCCGCCTGCATCGCGTGTTTCAGGCGTTGAGCCTGTGTCGGTTTTCCAAGGACCGTATTCATTCAAACGTTCTGAACCTGCATTATCAATGCCCACCACGATTAATTTCGGCAAGGATTGGTTGTGTTTGAGTGTGGGAATGATTTTCCATGAATGCCCTGAATAGGATTCTTTGCTGTAAAAGATGTTTTGCCCATCGTGCATATACAAAACGGGATAATGGTCGTGCATATGGTTGCGGTAATCTTTGGGCAGCAATACACGCACACGGCGGCGTTGCGGTAAATAAGGGACATCAAAGAAATGCTCTTGCATTTCAAGGAAGTAATAATTTAAGTGATTGCGATGCATGGCAAAGGTTGCTCAAGATAAAACGCGCTATTGTACTGGATTTTCAAAAAAGGGGCATAATCTCAAAATTTGATTGTTGGAATCGCTTGAATTATTCTAAAATTACAAGGATTTGAGTTTAAATTTATTTTTAAATGAGTTTAAACAATTTTTATACCATGAAACTCAGGAACTGCCATGCACAGACCCTTAAATTTTGTGATGATTTCGCCTCACTTCCCCACCAATTTTGAAACTTTTGCCGTTCGCTTATATGAAAATGGCTTTAATACTTTAGGCATCGCTGATGTCCCTTATGAAAGCCTGAGCGAGGGTTTACGCCGCTCATTAACCGAATATTATCGTGTGGATAATATGGAAGATTATGAGCAAGTTTATCGCGCAGTGGGCTATTTTGCCCATAAATATGGTCGTATCGACCGCATTGAGTCGCATAATGAATATTGGTTGGAATTAGATGCCCAATTGCGTACCGACTTCAATGTATTCGGCTACAAAAGCGAGGACATGCTTGCCATTAAAACCAAAGCGCAAATGAAAGAAGTATTTCGTCAAGCAGGTTTACCTGTGGCGCAGGGGCGTGTTTTCCAGCATGATGCCGATGCGCGTGAGCTGGCACAACAATTAAAATTCCCTGTGATTATCAAACCCAATTCGGGTGTGGGTGCAAGCGACACCTATAAAATTCGCTCAGAAGCAGAATTAGAAGACTTCTTTGGCTATAAAAATGCCCATGTTGAATACATCATGGAAGAATTTATTGAGGGCGACATTGTTACTTTTGATGGTTTGGCAGACCATGATGGCAATATCGTTTTTCATGCGGGTTTGGAATATTCTGAAGCCGTCTTGGATACCGTTGCCAATGACAGCGATATGTATTACTACGTTCCGCGTGAAGTATCGCCTAAATTGGTAGAACTAGGGCAAAAGTGCGTCAAAGCCTTTAATGTGCGTGAGCGCTTTTTCCATTTTGAATTTTTCCGTATCAAAGGCACCGATGAATTTCTGCCTTTAGAAATCAACTGCCGTCCCCCAGGTGGTTTAACCATTGATATGTGGAACTATGCCAACGATTTTGACGTATTTAATGAATATGCGCATATCGTTAAAGAAAACCAATTCCATAGCCATATCACCCATCCTTGGAATGTGGTTTATATCGCTCGCAAAGCCAATCGCAACTATGTTCACAGCATTGAAGAAGTATGCCAACGTTTTGCAGGCAACATCATTAGCGTGCAACAAGTACCGGGGGTGTTTGCCAAAATCATGGGCGAGCATGGCATTTTAGCGCGCACAGAAACCATGGAACAATTACGCGAGATTACCCAATTTGCCCAGCAAAAACACGGTTAAAAAGGAACAATATGAAATTTCAAAGCAGAAGCCATTGGAGCGGTGAATTAGGTCGCGAGATGTATTTCAATGTTTATGGGCATGCGGGTAAGCCCATGATTGTTTTTCCTTCATCGGGTGGCAGTCAGCATGAATACGGCAATTTTGGCATGATTGAATCCATTGCATCTTTTATCGAGCGTGGCTTAATCACCGTTTACACTCCCGATTCTATCGACAAAGAATCATGGTTAGCCGAATACAAATCAGGGCGTGATATGGCATTGGCGCACGAAGCCTACGACCGCTATATCATTCATGAACTGGTTCCCTTGATTCGCCATGAATCGCAATGGGGCGGTGCAATGATTGCCACAGGTTGCAGCATGGGGGGGTTTCATACCGTCAACTTTGCTTTGCGCCATCCCGATTTATTTGATACTGCGATTGCTTTAAGCGGCGTATATGATGCGCGCTTTTTCACAAAAGAATATCACGGAGAAACCGCCGTGTATTTTAATTCGCCCATTGATTATTTGTGGAATCAACAAGATGAATGGTTTTTGCAGCGTTATCGCCAAAACCATTACATCATTGCAGTGGGGCAGGGCGCATGGGAAGCACAGCACATAGCCGATACCAAACGTTTACAAGAAACCTTTGCTGCTAAAGGCATTGACGCATGGTTTGATTATTGGGGACATGATGTTCCCCATGATTGGACGGCATGGCGCGATCAAATGCCCTACTTCCTAAGCAAATTAGAAGAGCAGGGTGTGATTTAAGCAGTGTCAGCATGGTGATACAGTTTTCCTGTGGTATCACCATGTTTTTTTCTCAGCACTTGCTCATTCATTTGTTTTTCTATATAATTTTATTCTTCTTTCAGCTCTGTTATGGAGCATCTTCCCTTTGGGGCCAAGACTGGTTTACTAGAACCCTAAGGTTTCAGGTATGGATTAACCCACAGCAGGTTGAAAATTATCTGAAAATGGTAAATTAAGTTGGATTATTTAAAGGTATAAACATGATTCAAATGCAGACCATCTTAGATGTGGCTGATAACTCTGGTGCACGTCGTGTAATGTGCATCAAAGTATTGGGCGGATCTAAGCGTCGCTACGCTAATGTTGGCGACATTATTAAAGTGGCGGTTAAAGATGCAGCGCCACGTGGCCGTGTAAAAAAGGGTGATGTGTATAATGCCGTAGTGGTTCGTACTGCTAAAGGCGTTCGCCGTCCTGATGGCGCATTGATTAAGTTTGATAACAATGCAGCAGTATTGTTAAACAACAAACTTGAGCCAATGGGCACGCGTATTTTCGGCCCCGTTACTCGTGAATTGCGTACTGAGCGCTTCATGAAAATCGTTTCATTAGCACCTGAAGTATTATAAGGAAGGTTGGCGATGAACAAAATTATTAAAGGCGATAAAGTAATCGTTATCGCTGGTAAAGATAAAGGCAAACAAGGCCAAGTGGTTCGTGTATTAGGTGATAAAGTTGTGGTTGAAGGCGTAAACGAAGTAAAACGTCATCAAAAACCGAACCCTATGCGCGGTGTTGAAGGTGGTATCGTAACTAAAAATATGCCTTTGGCTATTTCTAATGTTGCCATTTTCAATCCTGAAACCAATAAAGCAGACCGTGTTGGCATTAAATTGGTAGAAACTGAAGGCAAAGTAAAACGCGTTCGTGTGTTCAAATCCAATGGTGCTGAAATTGGTGCTTAAGGAGTTTAAGAGATGGCACGTTTAAAAGAATTTTATACCAGCACTGTTGTACCTGAATTGATGAAACAATTTGGTTACAAATCCATTATGGAAGTGCCACGTATTGAAAAAATCACTTTGAATATGGGTGTAGGCGAAGCAGTTGCCGATAAAAAAGTTATGGAACACGCTGTTTCAGACTTGGCAAAAATTGCGGGTCAAAAACCTGTTGTAACTGTTGCGCGTAAATCTATCGCGGGCTTCAAAATCCGTGATAACTACCCAGTAGGTTGTAAGGTTACGTTGCGCCGTGAGCAAATGTTTGAATTCTTAGACCGTTTGGTTACCATCGCGTTGCCTCGTGTACGCGACTTCCGTGGTGTAAGCGGCAAATCATTTGATGGTCGTGGTAACTACAACATGGGTGTACGTGAACAAATCATTTTCCCGGAAATCGAATACGATAAAATTGATGCTTTGCGTGGTTTGAATATTACCATCACTACAACTGCTAAAACTGATGAAGAAGCAAAAGCATTGTTGACGTTGTTTAAATTTCCGTTTAAAGGATAATCATGGCTAAGAAAGCACTTATTAATCGTGAAGCTAAGCGCGTTGCGTTGGCTAAGAAATATGCTGCTAAACGTGCGGCCATTTTCGCAGTCATCAACGATGCTAAAGCGACTGATGAAGAACGCTTTGAAGCACGTTTGAAGCTGCAAGCTATTCCGCGTAATGCGGCACCAGTTCGCCAACGCCGTCGTTGTGCCATCACTGGTCGTCCACGCGGTACCTTCCGTAAATTCGGCTTGGGCCGTACTAAAATCCGTGAAATCGCTATGCGTGGCGAAATTCCGGGTGTTATTAAAGCCAGCTGGTAATAGGAGAGAATTAAATGAGTATGCATGATCCTATTTCCGATATGTTGACTCGCATTCGCAACGCACAACGTGCTCATAAAGTTGCGGTTGCTATGCCTTCTTCTAAATTAAAATGCGCGATTGCTAAAGTTTTGAAAGAAGAAGGTTATATCGAAGACTTCGCGGTTTCTGCTGATGCAAAACCAGTATTGGAAATTCAACTGAAATACTATGCAGGTCGTCCTGTTATCGAGCAAATCAAACGTGTTTCACGCCCCGGTTTGCGCGTATACAAAGGTTCTGATGAAATCCCAACTGTGATGAATGGTTTGGGTGTGGCTATTGTTAGTACTTCAAAAGGCGTAATGACTGACCGTAAAGCGCGTGCTGCTGGCATCGGTGGTGAGTTGTTGTGCGTGGTTGCCTAATAGGGAGCGTTTAAGATGTCTCGCGTAGCGAAAAATCCAGTAACTGTTCCTGCTGGCGTAGAAGTAAAATTCGGAACAGAAGCCTTAACTGTTAAAGGTAAAAACGGTGAATTGTCTTTTCCTTTAAACAGCGACGTTAAAATCGAATTGAATGACGGTCAATTAACTTTTGCTGCTGCAAATGAAAGCAAACAAGCGAATGCCATGTCTGGCACAGCGCGTGCTATCGTAGCAAATATGGTAAAAGGTGTCGCCGAAGGTTTTGAGAAAAAATTGCAATTAATCGGTGTAGGTTACCGTGCGCAAGCTCAAGGCAAAGTATTAAACTTGTCATTGGGTTTCTCTCATCCAGTAAACTATGAGATGCCTGAAGGTGTTACCGTTCAAACGCCATCACAAACTGAAATCGTCTTAACAGGTGCTGATAAGCAGGTTGTTGGTCAAGTGGCCGCTGAAATCCGCGCTTTCCGTCCGCCTGAGCCTTATAAAGGTAAGGGTGTTCGCTATGTTGGCGAAGTGGTTGTGATGAAAGAAGCTAAGAAGAAATAATTGAGGCCTCACTAATGGATAAACATGCAACAAGACTCCGTCGTGCACGCAAAACCCGTGCTCGTATTGCGGATTTGAAAGTGGTGAGACTGTGTGTATTCCGCACAAACAGCCACATTTATGCTCAAGTAATCAGTGCTGAAGGCGACAAAGTATTGGCTTCTGCCTCTACTTTGGAAGCGGAAGTGCGTGCTAGCCTGAAATCAGGTGGCAATGTTGAAGCTGCTGCCGTTGTTGGTAAGCGTATTGCTGAAAAAGCAAAAGCTGCAGGTATTGAAAAAGTGGCTTTTGACCGTTCTGGTTTTCAGTATCACGGTCGCGTGAAAGCTTTGGCTGAAGCTGCTCGTGAAAACGGCCTGAGCTTCTAAGAAAGATTTTGGAGACCTGACATGGCAAAACATGAAACTGAAGAACGCGGTGATGGCCTGATTGAAAAGATGGTTGCCGTTAACCGCGTAACCAAAGTAGTAAAAGGTGGTCGTATTATGGCCTTTTCTGCTTTGACTGTGGTAGGTGATGGCGATGGCCGCATCGGTATGGGCAAAGGTAAATCAAAAGAAGTACCTGTTGCCGTACAAAAAGCAATGGATCAAGCACGTCGCTCTATGATTAAAGTACCTTTGAAAAACGGTACCATTCATCATGAAGTGGTGGGCAAACATGGTGCAACTCGTGTATTCATGCAACCTGCAAAAGAAGGTAGCGGTGTGAAAGCGGGTGGTCCTATGCGTTTGGTATTTGATGCAATGGGCATTCACAATATTTCAGCAAAAGTACACGGTTCGACTAATCCTTACAATATCGTACGCGCCACTTTAGACGGCTTGTCTAAATTGTATACCCCTGCTGAAGTTGCTGCCAAACGCGGTTTGACCGTTGAAGAAATTTTGGGAGCCAATAATGACTGAGCAAAAGAAAATCAAAGTAACTTTGGTAAAAAGCCTGATTGGTACAATTGAATCACATCGTGCTTGTGCTCGCGGTTTGGGTTTGCGTCGTCGTGAACATACCGTTGAAGTATTGGATACCCCAGAAAATCGTGGCATGATTAATAAAATCAGCTACCTTTTGAAAGTGGAGTCGTAAGATGTTTTTGAACACTATTCAACCCGCAGAAGGCGCAACTCATGCCAAACGCCGTGTAGGTCGTGGCATTGGTAGCGGCTTGGGTAAAACAGGCGGTCGTGGTCATAAAGGTCAAAAAAGCCGTGCTGGTGGTTTCCACAAAGTAGGCTTTGAAGGCGGTCAAATGCCTTTACAACGCCGTTTACCTAAACGTGGTTTTAATTCATTGACTGCGGCAAACAATGCTGAAGTACGTTTGAGCGAACTGAATTTATTGGCTGTGGAAGAGATTGATGTATTGGCTCTGAAACAAGCAGGTTTGGTTGCTGCCAATGCTTTAAATGTTAAAGTTATTGCATCGGGTGAAATCAGCAAAGCTGTGGTATTAAAAGGCATTAAAGCCACTAAAGGCGCTAAAGCAGCAATTGAAGCTGCTGGCGGTAAAGTGGAAGAATAAGGCTAGATAAAGTGGCTAATCGACCATCAGCATCGGGCTTGTTTAAGTCTGGTGAATTAAAAAACCGGCTGATGTTTTTATTGGGGGCATTAATTGTATTTCGCATTGGTGCCCACATACCTGTGCCGGGTGTAGATGCAGCCGCTCTAGCCAAATTATACGAAAGCGCAAGCAGTGGCATTCTGGGCATGTTAAACATGTTCTCAGGAGGCTCACTCGAGCGCTTTAGTATTTTTGCTATCGGCATTATGCCGTATATTTCGGCATCGATTGTGGTTCAACTGGCTTCAGAAATTGTACCTTCCTTGAAAGCATTAAAAAAAGAGGGTGAAGCTGGGCGCAAAGTGATTACGAAATATACCCGTATTGGTACGGTATTATTGGCAACTTTGCAAAGTTTTGGTGTCGCAACATTTGTATATCAACAAAATGTTGTGGTGGCTTCACAGTTTGAATTTTATGTATCAACTGTGGTGTGCTTGGTTACAGGAACCATGTTCTTAATGTGGTTAGGTGAGCAGATGACTGAGCGCGGTATTGGTAACGGCATTTCTCTTATCATTACTGCGGGCATTGTGGCAGGGATTCCTGCTGGTATTGCACAGTTGTGGACCTTAACCAGCCAAGGTTCTATGGGTATGCCAACAGCAGTAGGTGTGGTAGTAGGGGCGTTTTTACTGACTTATGCAGTTGTGTATTTTGAAGCTGCACAACGTAAAATTCCTGTGCATTATGCCAAACGTCAATTTGGTGTGGGGCAATCCAATCAAAACACCCATATGCCATTTAAGTTAAATATGGCGGGTGTGATTCCACCTATCTTTGCTTCCAGTATTATTTTATTTCCTTCCACTTTATTGAGCTGGTTTGGTTCTGCTAATTCAGATGGTTGGCTACATAAAATTGCTGGTTGGCTACAACATGGGCAGCCTGCCTATATTTTGCTGTTTGCCGCATCTATTATTTTCTTCTGTTATTTCTATACCGCATTGGTATTTAGTCCAAAAGAAATGGCAGAAAATTTAAAGAAAAGTGGTGCTTTTGTTCCTGGTATCCGTCCGGGTGAGCAAACTTCCCGTTATTTGGAAGGTGTGGTGATGCGTTTAACCTTATTTGGTGCGTTATACATTACCATTATCTGCTTGATTCCCGAATTCTTGACATCTGCACTGAATGTGCCGTTTTATCTAGGTGGTACTTCACTGTTGATTTTAGTGGTGGTAACCATGGATTTCAGCACACAAATTGCTTCTTATCGAATGACTCAGCAGTATGAAAGTTTGATGAAGCGTTCTGATATGAAATCGTTATCGCGTAAGTAGAAAAGATGGCTAAAGAAGATACCATACAAATGCAAGGTGAGATTCTAGAAACCTTACCAAATGCAACTTTTAAAGTAAAATTAGAAAACGACCATGTGGTGTTGGGTCATATCTCTGGCAAAATGCGGATGCACTATATCCGCATTTCTCCGGGTGATAAGGTAACAGTGGAGCTGACGCCTTATGATTTAACCCGCGCCCGTATCGTATTCCGCGCTCGCTAATTGATGAAAGGAAGTGAATCATGCGTGTACAACCTTCTGTAAAGAAAATCTGCCGCAACTGCAAGGTTATTCGTCGTAACCGCGTTGTTCGTGTTATTTGTACTGATCCGCGTCATAAGCAACGTCAAGGCTAAGACTTTCTTAGTTGAGATTTTATTGCTATAATGACCGACTTTTGCCCTTAAAGGAAAAAATATGGCTCGTATTGCTGGGGTGAATATCCCTAACAACGCCCATATCGTTATCGGTTTACAAGCGATTTACGGTATTGGCGCGACTCGTGCTAAATTGATTTGCGAAGCTGCTGGCGTGGTTGCTAGCACTAAAGTAAAAGATTTGGACGAAGCTCAATTAGAAGCTTTGCGTGAACAAGTTGCCAAATACGAAGTAGAAGGTGATTTGCGCCGTGAAGTAACCATGTCTATCAAACGCTTAATGGATATGGGTTGCTACCGTGGTTTCCGCCATCGTCGCGGTTTACCTTGCCGTGGTCAACGTACCCGTACCAATGCGCGTACCCGTAAAGGTCCACGCAAAGCGATTGCTGGTAAGAAATAATTTTAAAGGATTTTATTGATGGCTAAAGCAAACACAGCCTCGCGTGTACGCAAAAAAATACGCAAAACCGTAAGTGAAGGTATCGTGCATGTTCATGCATCTTTCAACAATACCATCATTACTATCACTGACCGTCAAGGCAATGCATTGTCTTGGGCTACCTCTGGCGGCGCTGGTTTTAAAGGTTCACGTAAAAGTACACCCTTTGCTGCTCAAGTCGCAGCAGAAGCCGCTGGTAAAGTTGCCCAAGAGTATGGCGTGAAGAATTTAGAAGTTCGCATTAAAGGCCCAGGCCCAGGTCGCGAATCTTCAGTGCGTGCGCTCAACGCTCTTGGTTTCAAGATTACCAGCATTACCGACGTTACCCCATTGCCACACAATGGTTGCCGTCCGCCTAAAAAACGTCGTATTTAATATTGGAGTGATTGAGACATGGCACGTTACACCGGCCCTAAATGTAAATTAGCTCGCCGCGAAGGCACTGATCTGTTTTTGAAAAGTGCGCGCCGTGCGTTGAGCGACAAATGTAAAATGGATTCTGCACCTGGTCAACATGGTGCAAAGAAGCCTCGCTTGTCTGATTATGGCTTGCAATTGCGTGAAAAACAAAAAATTCGCCGTATTTATGGCGTATTAGAGCGTCAATTCCGCCGTTATTTTGCTGAGGCTGCGCGTCGTAAAGGTTCTACAGGTGAATTGCTGTTGCAATTGTTAGAATCTCGTTTAGACAATGTTGTATATCGTATGGGTTTTGGTTCAACCCGTGCAGAAGCGCGTCAATTAGTATCTCACAAAGCCATTACTGTAAATGGTCAAGTGGTAAACATCCCTTCTTATCAAGTTAAAGCGGGTGATGTGGTTGCTGTGCGCGAAAAAGCAAAAAAACAAGTTCGTATTCAAGAAGCATTGGGTTTGGCGGCTCAAATTGGTATGCCAAGCTGGGTGTCTGTGGATGCAACTAAAATGGAAGGTGTATTTAAAAATATGCCTGATCGCTCAGAATTGACTGGCGATATTAATGAACAGCTGGTGGTAGAATTCTACTCTAAATAATGACTAGCTCAGTGAGGGACAGTTAAATGCAAAACAGCACTTCCGAATTTTTGAAACCGCGTCAAATTGATGTGGATACTTTGTCTGCAACTCATGCGAAAGTGTCTATGCAGCCTTTTGAGCGTGGTTTCGGTCATACTTTAGGTTATGCTTTGCGCCGTATCTTACTGTCATCCATGAATGGTTTCGCACCCACTGAAGTAACAATTGCGGGTGTGCTGCATGAATACTCTACTTTAGATGGTGTACAGGAAGATGTGGTAAATATCTTGTTGAACATCAAACAAGTGGTATTTAAGTTGCACAGCCGTAATGAAGTACGTTTGACCCTGAAAAAATCAGGCCCTGGTGCAGTATTAGCGGGTGATATTGATTTACCGCATGATGTTGAAATTATCAACCCTAATCATGTGATTTGCCATTTGGCTGACAATGGCAATATTGAAATGGAAATCAAAGTTGAACAGGGTCGTGGCCGTGAAACGGTTTCTAGTCGCCGTGCAGTGCGCGATGAAAACCGTATTGGTGCCATTCAACTGGATGCGAACTTTTCGCCCATCAGCCGAGTTAGTTATGAAGTTGAACTTGCCCGTGTAGAACAGCGCACAGATTTAGACCGTTTGGTATTGGATATTGAAACCAATGGTTCTTTAGATCCTGAAGAAGCTGTTCGCAGTGCAGCGCGTATTTTAATTGACCAAATGTCTATTTTTGCCGACCTGCAAGGTACGCCGGTGGAAGAGGTGGAAGAAAAAGCGCCACCAATCGATCCGATTCTGTTGCGCCCGGTGGATGATTTGGAATTAACTGTGCGTTCAGCTAACTGCTTGAAAGCTGAAGATATTTATTATATTGGTGATTTGATCCAGCGTACAGAAACTGAGTTACTGAAAACGCCAAATTTGGGTCGTAAGTCTTTAAATGAAATTAAAGAAGTATTGGCCTCTAAGGGTTTGACGTTGGGATCGAAACTGGAAGCTTGGCCGCCTGCCGGCTTGGAAAAGCCTTAAGTTTGAATATTAAAGGATTATGACATGCGTCATCGTAATGGCAATCGTAAATTAAACCGCACCAGCAGCCACCGCGCTGCGATGCTGCGTAACATGGCAAACTCTTTGTTGACCCATGAAACCATCGTAACCACTTTGCCAAAAGCAAAAGAGTTGCGTCGTGTTGTAGAACCATTGATTACCTTGGGTAAAAAACCTTCTTTGGCTAATCGCCGTTTGGCATTCAACCGCACTCGCGACCGTGATGTGGTGGTGAAATTGTTTGGTGATTTAGGTCCACGTTTTGCAGCCCGTAATGGTGGTTATGTTCGTATTTTGAAATACGGCTTCCGCAAAGGCGACAATGCACCTTTGGCTCTGGTTGAGCTGGTGGACAAAGCAGCTGAAGTGAATACTGCTGCTGAATAATGTGATGGAATGAAAACCGACCGTTGGGTCGGTTTTTTCTTATGCTATAATTTTAAAGTATTTCAATCACGGGGAATAATCATGAAAAAACGTTTATTTTTAATGACTTTATTGTTCATCAGCCAAGCAACTTGGGCGGCGCGCATATTGCCTAATCAAATTCAGTTGGCGGTGTTGCAGCAGGTGAATTATCCGCAAGTGGTGTTGAGTGGTGATGGCATTACATGGACAGAAATTTTAACTTTAGGTTTGGTAACGCCTACGGTGGAGAATGGTTCAGTTGTGGGTTTGCGGATACGAGATACGAACAATCGTTTTATTACGAAAAATAAATTGCCTCAATATGTGGGACATCCTGTGGGGGTATTCTTTAATCAAGATAAGCAAATTAATGAAATTTGGATTTTAACGCCACAAGAACGTGCCACTTTAAAAGCGCGTGGGCAATAATACAGCATACTCACTCCATATCAAAAGCCAGCCATTGTGCTGGTTTTTTAATGGATATTTAGGCTAATTATCTGAATTTATTTCTGTTATAATCCGCCCTTTGTTAAAAATATCAGCCCCGCGATTACGGGCAACCTGAAAGAAAGAATATAAACCATGAAAAAAGTATTTATCCGCACCTTTGGCTGTCAAATGAATGAATACGACAGTGAAAAAATGCTGTCGGTGTTGGCAGAAGGCGATGATTTGGTGCAAGTGAGTGAGGCGGAAGAAGCCGATATTATTTTGTTTAATACTTGCTCGGTGCGTGAAAAGGCGCAAGAAAAAGTGTTTTCTGATTTGGGCAGAATTAAGCCTTTGAAAGCGAAAAATCCCAATTTGATTATTGGGGTGGGTGGGTGTGTGGCTTCACAAGAAGGAGAAGCCATTGTGAAACGTGCGCCTTATGTGGACGTGGTGTTTGGCCCGCAAACTTTGCATCGTTTGCCACAAATGATTGTGGATAAGGAAACAACGGGTTTATCACAAGTGGATATTTCGTTTCCTGAAATTGAAAAGTTTGACCATTTGCCGCCTGCGCGTGTGGAAGGTGGGTCGGCTTTTGTGTCGATTATGGAAGGTTGCTCTAAATATTGCTCGTTTTGTGTGGTGCCTTATACGCGCGGCGAAGAATTTTCGCGTCCTTTAAATGATGTGCTGACAGAAATTGCGAATTTGGCGCAACAAGGCGTGAAAGAAATCAATTTATTGGGGCAAAATGTCAACGCTTATCGCGGCTTGATGGATGATGGCGAGATATGTGATTTTGCTACTTTATTACGCATTGTGCATGAAATCCCGGGCATTGAACGGATGCGTTTTACCACCAGCCATCCGCGTGAGTTTTCTGACGCGATTATTGAATGTTATCGTGATTTGCCTAAACTGGTATCGCATTTGCATTTACCCGTGCAAAGTGGTTCCGACCGTGTGCTGAGTGCCATGAAGCGTGGTTATACCGCATTGGAATATAAGTCAATTATTCGCAAATTACGCGCTATTCGTCCTGATTTGTGTTTGAGTTCGGATTTTATTGTGGGTTTTCCAGGGGAAACCGAGCGTGAATTTGAACAAACTTTGAAATTGGTTAAAGACATCGCCTTTGATTTGAGCTTTGTGTTTATTTATAGCCCACGCCCTGGCACGCCAGCGGCGAACCTGCCTGACGATACGCCACATGAAGAGAAAGTGCGCCGTTTGGAGGCTTTAAATGAGGTGATTGAAGCTGAAACCGCGCGTATTAATCAAACCATGTTGGGGACGGTTCAGCGTTGTTTGGTGGAAGGGGTATCGAAAAAAGACCCCGACCAATTACAAGCTCGTACGGCGAATAATCGGGTGGTGAATTTTACAGGGCATCCGCGCTTAATTAATCAAATGGTGGATATTGAGATTACTGAAGCGTTTACGTTCTCTCTGCGTGGGGAGATGGTGAGAAATGAAGTGTAGGTTGTAAGGAGAATTTGCGTTTGATGAACCGCTGGCTGTTATTTTAGAACACAGCCAGCGGTTTTTATTTGTTTGTGGATTACCACAATCATGCGTTAAATCTAAATAGAATAGCAGAAAAGGTGGTTTAATCGGTATATAATACTGGGTTTTAACGTTATTTAACTGAGTCATCATGAGTTCTTCACAAAATAGCTTGTTGGAGCGTGTTTTTAAATTACGCGAAAACAATACGACTGTTCGCACGGAATTGTTAGCAGGTTTCACTACTTTTTTAACCATGTGTTATATCGTGATTGTGAATCCAAGCATCTTGTCGATTACAGGCATGGATTTTGGTGCGGTGTTTGTTGCCACTTGTATTTCGGCGGCAATTGGTTGTTTGATTATGGGTGCATTGGCAAATTATCCGATTGCTTTGGCTCCAGGTATGGGCTTGAATGCGTATTTCACGTTTTCTGTGGTACAGGGTATGGGGGTGTCGTGGCAAATTGCGCTGGCAGCCGTGTTTATGTCGGGGATTATTTTTATTGTCTTTAGCTTTTTTAAGGTGCGCGAACTGTTGGTTAATGCCTTGCCCATGAGCTTGAAAATGGCGATTGCGGCAGGTATTGGTATGTTTTTAGCGCTGATTGCTTTAAAAGGTTCGGGCATTATTATTGGCAGTGAAGCCACTTTGGTGAAAATGGGCAATATTTATGTGGAAAATAATGGCGTAAAAGCGCCTAATTGGCCGGTATTATTGGCATTATTGGGTTTTGTGCTGACCATTGCATTGGATTATTTCCGTGTGCGTGGCGCGATTATTTTGAGTATTTTTGCTATTACGGCTATTGCGTTGGCATTGGGCTTAACAGAGTTTCATGGTGTGGTAGATGCGGTGCCCAGTATTGCACCCACTTTTATGCAAATGGACTTTAATGGTTTGTTTAATGGCAGCATGATTGCGGTGATTTTTGTATTCTTTTTGGTGGATTTGTTTGACAGTACCGGCACTTTGGTGGGCGTGTCGCATCGGGCAGGTTTGTTGCAAGATGGTAAGTTGCCACGTTTGAAAAAAGCCCTGTTTGCGGATTCTACGGCGATTGTGGCTGGTGCGGCATTGGGTACGTCTTCTACTACGCCTTATATTGAAAGTGCTTCGGGTGTTGCCGCAGGGGGACGCACGGGTTTAACAGCCGTAACGGTGGGTGTGTTGATGCTGGCGTGTTTGTGGTTTTCACCATTGGCAAAATCGGTGCCTGCTTTTGCCACTGCGCCTGCTTTGTTATACATTGGTGTGCAAATGATGCGCAGTGCCACAGAAATTGAGTGGGGCGATATTACGGAAGCCGCACCTGCATTTTTAACGATTGCATTTATGCCGTTTACTTATTCGATTGCAGATGGTATTGCAATGGGCTTTATCAGTTATGCGGTTATTAAATTGGTATGCGGTAAGGCAAAAGACGTGCCTGTGATGGTATGGATTGTGGCTGTGGCTTGGGCGGCTAAATTCTGGTTTTTAGGCGCGTAGTAAATGTGAAATTGAAACCGTTTGTGTGTGATACACAAACGGTTTTTTTATGGGCGTGTGGGTGGTTTAAGTGGGAAGCAGAATGGGATAGAAGAGAGTTTTTGCTGGGAAACAGAATCAGTTTAACTCATAAAGGTGAATCATGATGATTGAAATGATTCATATAATTTGTTGAATAGAATGATGTTTATGATAGTGATTATCTTATTGATTAAGACTAAGGCAGGGAGTATGATATCTGTGTAAAGAAAATAAAACTTAGTTTTATTAAAATTTACCTGAATAGGAAAGAAAGGTAATTAAGATGTCTATTGTTCCTTTGATTCAATTAAAAAAAGGTGTTCATGTTTATATTGATTCGATTGCGCCCAATCCTGTATTTGGGGATTTAGACCCTTTGGTGAGCCAGCGTTTGGCGGATTTGGGGTTTTCAAATGGTATGCCTTTGATGGTGATTGCGGTAGGGGTGTTGGGTAAAGGACCATTTGCGGTGCGCTTGGGCAATCAATCGCAGTTTGCTTTGCGTGCGCCTGAAGCTGCCAAAATTATGTGTCGTATGGCGACAGAGCGTTTTTCATAATAAGAAGAATGGGGCTAGGAAGGAGTGAAGATATGAGTACAGATGCTGCGGTATTAAGTTATTTTGCGCTATTGGGTGCGCCTAATTGCGGTAAAACGGTGTTGTTTAATGGATTGACAGGCTCAAATGCAAAAGTTGCCAATTATCCTGGGGTAACGGTGGATAAGCGTGAAGGTGTGTTTGTTGATGATGCGTCAATTCATATTGTGGATTTGCCCGGCACATATAGTTTACGCGCAACCAGCCCTGATGAGGCGGTGGCGCGTGATATGGTGTTGGGTAAATTGGGGCAACAGCCTGATGCGATTATTGCGGTTGCCGATGCCACGAATTTGCGTATGACTTTGCGTATGATGTTGGAATTGAAAACTTTGGGTTTGCCGATGGCGGTATCGTTAAATTTGAGCGATGTGGCAAAAGCACGGGGTTTGAAAATTGATGTGCATAAGTTGAGTGAATTATTGGGCGTGCCTGTGTTGGAAACGGTGGCGGTGAGCAAAGAGGGGATTAAGCAAGTGCGTGAAGCGGTGGCGAAGTTGCCGAAGCGTTTAACGCAGCCTTTGGATATGCAGGCAGCCGAGCAAGCCTTAAATCAGTTGGACAGTCATCAGCTTTATGCGCAAGTGGAAGATATTTTGCAACAGGTGGTGCAAACGGAAATGCAGTTGCCTGAATGGCATCGCCGTTTAGATACGTTGGTGTTGCATCCTATTTGGGGCTTGTTGTTGTTGATGGTGATTTTGTTGCTGGTGTTCCAAGCGGTTTATTCTTGGGCTGAACCTTTGATGGGTTGGATTGAGGAAGGCTTTGGTGCTTTGGGTGAATGGGTAACGGCGGTGTTACCTGCGGGCTTGTTGCAAGATTTGTTGGTAAACGGTGTGATTGCGGGTATAGGCAGCGTATTGGTGTTTTTACCGCAAATCACGATTTTATTTGCTTTTATTTTGTTATTGGAAGATTCAGGATATTTGCCACGCGCTGCTTTTTTGTTGGATAACGTGTTGGCAAAAACGGGATTATCGGGACGGGCATTTATTCCGTTGTTGTCGAGCTTTGCGTGTGCGGTGCCTGCGGTCATGTCGGCGCGCACCATTCACGACCCGCGCGAGCGCTTGGTAACCATTATGATTGCACCCATGTTAACGTGTTCAGCACGTTTACCCATTTATGCGTTGATTATTGCCGCAGTGATTCCTGAGCAAACGGTTGGCGGTGTGTTTAATTTGCAAGGCTTAACGCTGTTTGGGTTGTATGTAGCAGGGATTGCATCGGCTGCTTTAACGGCTTATGTGTTAAAACGCTTGGCGCGTAGCAAGGGCAATGTGAAGCAGTTTCCTTTATTAATGGAGTTACCAACATTCCGTATGCCCAATTTTAAACACATTATTATCAGTTTATGGGATAGGGTAAAAGCCTTTTTAAAACGTGCGGGTACGGTTATTTTTGCATTAAGTGTGATTTTGTGGGTGTTGGTGAGTTTCCCTGCTGCGCCTGAAGGTGCGCAAGGTGCGGCGATTGATTACAGCTTAGCAGGCATGATAGGGCATTGGATTGAACCCATTTTTGCCCCCTTAGGTTTTACTTGGCAAATGTGTATTGCTATGATTCCAGGGATTGCTGCGCGTGAAGTGGTGGTTGCTGCCTTAGGAACGGTGTATGCAGTAGGAGCAAGCTCAGAAGATGCGGTACAAAATGCGTTGATTCCTATTGTGAATAATAGTTGGGGTTTGCCCACGGCATTTGCTTTCTTGGCTTGGTATATTTATGCGCCTATGTGTATGGCAACGCTGGCGGTGATTCGCCGAGAAACCAAGTCGGCTCGCCAAACTGTTTTGATTACAGCTTATTTATTTGGTTTAGCTTATTTATTTGCTTTCGTTGTGTATCAAATCACTTCAAGGATTTTATGATGGAACAATATATTATAGTAGGTGCGATTGTGGGCGCGAGCGTGATATATTTACTGCGAAAAGCGATTGCGAAAACCAAAAAAAACAATCGTTCATCTTGTGGTGGCTGTAATCGCTGTGGTGGTGGCAGCTGTCATTAAAATTAAAAAATGAGATGAAACTAACAGGCATGGCATGATAATATTATGCCTGTAGTACATTTTGGGGAATACATAATGGAATTAGAAAAAAATATGAAATTAGTAGTATTGATAGATGCTGATAATGCTTCCGCTGATATTATTGAACCTTTACTGGAAGAAATTGCTAAATATGGTGTTGCCAGCGTAAAGCGCATTTATGGCGATTGGAGCAATGGTAATCTAAAAAAATGGCAAGAAGTGTTGTTGCCACATGCGATTATTCCGATTCAGCAGTTTTCGTATACCAAAGGAAAAAATGCGACCGATATGGCAATGGTGATTGATGCAATGGATTTGTTATACAGTCGTATTTTTGACGGTTTTTGCATTGTTTCTAGTGATAGTGATTTTACTCGCTTGGCATCGCGTATTCGAGAAAATGGTTTATCCGTGTATGGCTTTGGAGAAAGAAAAACACCTGAAGCCTTTAGAAAAGCCTGTGATAAATTTATCTATACAGAGAATTTGCGAATTTCTTTAGATGAGATGGATTTAACCATACCAAGTAAAAATGAAGCCACAGTAAATGAAGCTAAAAATAATGGTAAACCACGCCGAACAGCTAATGAACTAAAATGCGATACAGCTTTAATGAATTTGATTCGCAATGCAGTGGCAGAATATGCAGATAGCAATGGTTGGGCAAATTTAGGCAGAGTTGGGCAATATATTTCGCAGGTAAACTCGGATTTTGATTCGCGCAATTATGGTTATGCAAAGCTATCAAGTTTAATTAAAGTGATTGATTTGTTTGAGACCAACACCAGAGGTAATAAATTTTATGTTAAGAGTAAAAAGCATGCTAAAACTAAGTAATATTATGAGTTTTTCAAATATGTTTAAATTATTTAAATGATAAGATGATAAATTAAACCTCGCCGACAGAGGATGAGGTAATAAATTAATTATTTGATTTATATTATTTTTTATTTTTGAATATTATTTTGTACCCCCAAATATACCCCCATAGTGCAAAAGTCAAAACCATTTTGGGGTGTTTAGGGAGTCTCCTGACAATCCAAGATTCCATCGCTGACACTAAGGTGTCCGAGCTGCATGGCAAGTTATTATCAGGAGATATTTAAGACTATGGAAAAGCCATTCAGTGCTTACATCTTTCGGGCTACAATCGCCCACAGAAAAGTCAAAGAATGGCTTTAAAGGTTTACAACTTATGAATGTCTCGGAATCCAATTTTCCTCCTACACTGCGACCTATTGTCTAGCGGCTACGCTCAGGTGCAAACCTTCTTTTATATTAGAACAAGTTTAGGCTGGGTGCAATGGGAATATTTTTGAAGATGAAGAGATGGTAAAAGGTCAGCAATTTCTGAATACCGTAAACCTTCAATTGGGTCTGGATTTTACATCAGGTGCTGACCTTAGTAAGAAGAATAATAAAACATAATTGGGCTTAAGGCAATAAAGAGGAGGCTGCTAAAACCCCGAGTGCCCCGCGTCCAAGAGACAAGTTCTTGCAAGCATTTTGGCTCGTATATGTGGTTTATTTAAAAGATGTCTAAATGATGTTTCAACACACAGGACGACACATCAAGCATCGCCCTATGTGTTGCCCTGAAACAGAAGGGGTTACGCCCCTCCTGTTTGAATGATCCGCCATCAATGGCGGGGGTTCAACCGCAAAGGAAATTTGATAAACACCAGTATGGAGCGGGTGTTATGGGTGTGTGGTATTACAAGTAAGGGGTGTAGTGGTTATTGTCGCCTCGTAGAAGCTCCATTAGTTTGGGGTGAATAAAGAGTTTGTCTTTGCCAATGATGAGTTCTTGTAAAACACCTATTTCACTTAGCTCTTTTAGGTATTTGGAAGCGGTTTGCCGTTTGGCAATACCTGCTTTTTCTAGGGTATGAATGCGTATATATGGTTGCTCAAAAAGTATATCTACTAGTTCGTAGCTATATGATTTGGGCATTTTATTTTGGATATATTCACGCGTGTGGCTCAGTAAGGATTTAATGGCTTCGATTTTGTTGATTGTCCAATGTGCGGTTTCTTCTACGCCTTTTAGTATGTAGAGAATCCATTCTTGCCATGCTGCTTGACTGGTAACTTCTAGTAGTAGGCGATAATAATCGGTTTTGTTTTGAATGATGTAGCGGCTAAGATAGAGGATAGGTAGGTTGAGTAAGCCTTGTTCTATGAGTAATAGATTATTGAGTATGCGCCCTGTTCTGCCATTGCCATCAGTAAAGGGGTGGATGGCTTCAAATTGGTAGTGGGCGCAAGCCATGATAATGAGTGGGTCGATGCCATCAGAGTTGTGAATAAAGTGCTCCCAATTAGCCAGTTTGTTGCGGATGATGTGTTCACCCTCTGGTGGAGTATAAATCACTTGTCCGCTTGTGCCTGCTCTTAAGGCTGTTCCATTGATTTTGCGTATGTTCATTTGCCGCCCTTTAATTTCGCTACAGATTAATTCGGCAGTATGGGTACATAATGGACGTTGTTTTAGTGATTGGAAGCCTGAAAATAGGGCGGTACGATATTGTAAGGCTTCTTTGGTTGCAGGGTCGGTGTTTTCGTTGTCAAGCTGAATGGATTGGAAGAGTTTATCAGTGGTGGTAATGATGTTCTCAATTTCGCTACTGGCTTTGGCTTCCATAACGGGTAGGGTGTTAATGAGCATGCTTTGATTGGGTATGAGCTCAGCAGATTGTTTTAATTCTGCAAGAGCGGAGCGTGCTGTAATGCATTGTTTGAGTATTGGTTTACTTTCAATATCTTGTGTTGGGGGTAGGTCGGGAAGTTGGTTGTAGGCTAATTCGGCTTGCCATGTCATGTTTAAAAATCCTGAAAATTTAAAGGTATTTTGAGTATATGTTTATTGTGTGTACATATCAATGAAATATGTTTAAAAAAAATGGTTTTTGTAAATATGGGAACGTTTGCATGTTTTGAGGTAGGGTATTGTATTGGTTCGCATAGGTTCGCACGGAGTTTTACTGGTTTTTAAGTCAAAGGGGAGTGGTTGGTGTAATTCACTGCTTGGTATGAGTTGGGTCATGCTAAGGTGAATGTGTCTGGGCGTGATGAATGGAATCGGGTGTTGCGTGATGCTTATCGTTCTGATGCGATGTTCCGTAAATTGACCAATCAGATTATGGCAAAACGTGCAGATACGGCGGATAAGGCTGGGCGCAATGTGGTTGCCGCTTCGGAAGAGGCTTTGGTGGAACTCTACGCGGCTTATAAGACGGGCGAATATGGTGTTTTGAATCAGAAGTATGGCGACTTGCGTTCTTTTTTTCAGCGCGTGTTTGCTGCTTTACGGCAGGTATTGGTTAAGGTGTTGGGCAAGCGATTTGGACGTTTGTCGGACTATGATTTGGCTGATGCGCTGAAAAATACGATTCAGGATAATCAGAAGTTGGCGCGTATGATGGATGCGCTGGATAAGGTGGAGTTGGTCAATGCTCGTAAGAATGATGATTTTAGATTGAGTTTAGATGAGAATCCTCATTCTGATTTTGCTCGGGCGGTTGATAATGTGGTAAATGGGAAGGCATCCCGCCGCTATGTCAAAATGGGAAGAACACCTAATGTATTGAAAATGATAGGTTTGCCTGATGCTAAAGTGAGTATTTCAGAGCTAACTATTGAAAAGGCTATGGCGGATTATTTAGGTATTCCAGTAGGTAAACACTCTCATAATCATAATTTAACACCTACTGATTTAAAACGATTACCAGAGCAGTTAAATTATCCTATTGCTGTGTTTTACTCATTAACAGAACAGAATGCTTATGTGGTTTTAACGGAATTGCAAGAGCAGGATAAAAAAACAGGTATGTTGAAACCTGTTATTGCAGCACTACACTTGAAGCAGGGTAAAAATGGGTTGGATATTGTGAATGTTGCTAGTGCTTATGGGCGTTCTAAATCACAAAATCAAAACATGATTAATCAAGCTCCTTTGTATTGGCACAAAGGAAAAGGACAGCAATTCTTGACTACCGAAAGGCTTCAATCGCCGTGGGATTTTACGTCAGATGCTGTCCTTAGTAAGAATAATATTAAAACGGAATTGGACTTAGAGCAATACTTAATCCAGCAAAGTTTTGATAAAACCGCCAAGCGTTTGGGTGGGCAAGAAGCCTATCAGGAAGCCTTTGATAAGGGTGATACGGTGTTGTCTTATCGTCAATGGGTGCAGGTAAGAACGCCTGAATTTAAGGCATGGTTTGGCGATTGGGAAAATCATCCTGATGAAGCCAGTAAG